>JBGSWC010000170.1:0-3125 GCA_041752635.1 Pirellulales bacterium
GCGGCAATCGCCAGCAGCGACGCGACCGGGCGGCACAACTGCTCGACGAAGTCGACATGTCGCCCGACATGCTGAGGCGTTATCCTCACGAATTCTCGGGGGGCCAGCGCCAGCGAATCAGCATCGCCCGCGCACTGGCCGTCGAACCCGACTTTATCATCTGCGACGAGTCGGTCTCGGCCCTCGACGTCTCGGTGCAGGCCCAAGTGCTGAACCTGCTCAAGCGACTGCAACGCGACCGGGGGCTGACGTACATTTTCATCAGCCACGACCTGAGCGTGGTGAAATTTATGGCCGACATGATGGCCGTGATGAATGAGGGCAAGATCGTCGAATTCGGTCCCTCGGACAACATCTATGCAAACCCTCACCAGGAATACACTCGAAAGTTGATCGAAGCGACGCCGAAGGACGACATCGAACACATCCGCAGCCGACTCGCCGAACGCGAAGCGGCCCGTGCGAAAGTTTAGCGCTTACTCGCTGCCTCGACACGACGAGTCAGACGCGCGCGTCTCGAACGTTGACAGTCACGTGAAAGCGCGGCGCAAATCTCCACTTTTCAATTGCCGTCTTTTCAGTCGCGGGTAAGCGTCTTCACCCTTGTTCCGTCGCGATTTGCCGCGATGAAACGCGATCTGATCTTGTTGCGTCTCCGGTTTCGCATGAGCCGTGGCCTTTGGTCATGAGTCATCGGTCGTCAGGCTTCGCTGATTAGCGGAGCAGCTTTCTGGGGGGCGGCATGTGTGAATTTTTGTCGCGTTTCTGCAAAAACTTGATCGAGTGATCGAGGTGCAACCAGAAAATGCTGCAATTGTTTCTTTCATCCCCTACCAAACTCGGCGGGGACACTCACGGTCGGCGGCAACGTCGACATCGGAGTTGGTGCTGTATTCGAACTGGAGTTTTCCACGTCTGTAGGCGTCGCTGGACAAGATTGGGACTTGCTAGCCGTGAATGACTTGCTCACTTTCAGCGCGACACCAGAAGTGCCTTGGGTCGTCGAATTAGCCGATCTAGGTGAGCCTTTGATGCCCGTGAATGGCGAGTGGCTAATTGCATCGGCATCGGCAATCGAAGGCTTCGATCCGGCTGCGGTTTTTGTCGAAGCCAGTGGCTTAAGACGCCCGTTCTTGCAATCTAGCGCCGCCCATTTTTCTGTCGAACAACGTGGTTCCGACCTCTACCTGACACTCACAGTACCGGAGCCGCCAGCCGCTGTGGTGCTCGGCTGTCTGTGTGCGATGAGCCTGTTCGTCTGCCGGAACAAACAAAACCGAGACTAAAGATTTCGGTATCGTACAAAAACCGCGGGGCGAGCCGCTCTGTGATTTCGGTACCCAGGCACTCGGACTGGTGCCAACACGATGCCCTACAAAACCCGCGCGCAACAAATCGCTAACCGAGATGGGCGGTTGGGAACGAAAATAACAAAAATGTTGGCGAGAAATTGTCGTCGTGGGGAAATCTTGCTACCATTAGAGGGCTGTGCTTTCGTAAACCCTTTTCTTTCGGACTCGACTTCTTTGCTGCATTGCTTCGAAAAGACCCCCTGCCCTACTGCGAGGAATTTGATGGGTTCGATGATACTTTATCCCGCTTTGTTCAATGCGCGGATTTCTCTTTTGAGTCTGACTTTTCTGCTGCTCATGACGTCTCTGCTACTGGCAACCGGTGGTTGTAACGGTGGGCCACGAACCGTCGAGGTCAAAATGCCCGAGGCACAGGCTCGCCTGATGGCAATCAAAGACGCCTACTCGAACTTTATTGAGCAAGCCCGCCGTCCGCCGCGCGACAAAGCCGAATTGCTAAAGACGCTGGAGAGCGACAACCCCGACGAAACGCTGACGTCGCCTCGCGACGGAAAGCCCTTTGTGATTTGTTATAATGTCGACATGTACGAAGTCGATTGGGCTCCGCCCGGAGTCGACCCCATTATCGCCTACGAACAGCAGGGAGATGGCACCCGGTGGGTGATATCTCCTCCTGGCCGAATTCACCAGATGGAAGAAGCCGATTTTCAGAAAGCGCGTTTCCCGCCGGGTCACAAGCTACAAAACTAGATTTCCTCGTGAGAGAGTCGACTATGTTTCGTCAAACTCCGTCTCGTCCAACCCCGTCTCGTCATACCCCGCGTCGGGCGTTCACGCTTGTCGAATTGTTGGTGGTGATCGCCATCATCGGCATTCTCATTGCGTTGCTGTTACCGGCTGTTCAAGCGGCTCGCGAAGCGGCCCGGCGTACGCAGTGTGCCAACAATCTCAAACAAGTCAGCTTGGCGATTCATAGCCATCTCGACGTGCATAGCGCATTTCCGACCGGCGGCGGTTGGTACGGATCGACCCGCACGAAGGTTAACGGCAAACCGGTCCACTATAAGGATCAAAACTGGTCGTGGCCCTACCAGATATTGCCTCAAATCGAAGAGCAAAACCTCTACGACAACCCTAACGACAATTTTGTTGCGGGCACGCCAATCGAGATGTATTTCTGTCCTTCGCGTCGTCCGCCGATCGCCATTGCCGCGGGGCCTTGGCAATCTCGTCCCACCCCACGTGCCCAAATCTGCTACGCGGGCAATGCCGGTTCTCCCTTCACACCAAGTAAAGATCCACCCAACTTGGGCAATACGGGTCGGCTAAGTCTTGGCGGAAATGGTGTGATTCGCTCGACGAACGATTACGAGCCGCTCTCCGCCAAGAACATCGAAGATGGCATGTCACGAACGCTACTCATCGGCGAGAAGCGACTGAACTCCGAGTTGTCGACGACCGAGA
This sequence comes from Pirellulales bacterium, assembly GCA_041752635.1. Taxonomy (GTDB): domain Bacteria; phylum Planctomycetota; class Planctomycetia; order Pirellulales; family Lacipirellulaceae; genus JBGSWC01. The sequence continues at coordinate 2,778 of JBGSWC010000170.1, forward strand.
ATCAGCCGGGAGATAACGATGGCTACGTGGGGGGATATCAGGAAGATGTTGTCCGCTGGGGCTATTATGTCCCGGCTCCCGACTACTCGGGGCCGCACCTTACGAATCGACTCCATCCCGAGAATTACCAGTTTGGTGGTCCCCATCCGGGTGTCGTGCTGATGGTTTACTGTGACGGTTCGGTACACTCAATCAATTACGACGTTGACTTAGTAGGTGTTTATGAATTGCTGTCATCTCTGTTGCGGCTTGGTGGTTCGGCAGAGGCGGCCAAGCATGAGTCGAATCATGGCGATTTGGATCATTGCCTCACTGTTCTCTACCAACTCTTCGTAGTCCTTGCTGAGG
>JBGSWC010000171.1:0-4632 GCA_041752635.1 Pirellulales bacterium
TGGCTCTACGGTCGTTGTGGCGGGTCGTGTCCGGGACGTGTCGGCCCGCCGGGCACGGCTGCCGAGCTGCGGACGCCGCTCGAAGGGGGCATCTGGCGATTCGACGTGCCGCGAAAAACGTTCGAGGTCATCGCCCACGGCACCACCAATCCCTGGGGACATGACTGGAACGAGTGGGGCGACCTGTTCTTTATCAATACGGTGAATGGACATCTTTGGCATGCCATTCCAGGGGCTCATTTCGATCGACCCTTCACGCTCGATCCCAATCCCCACACCTACGAAACGATCGACATGCACGCCGACCACTGGCATTTTGATACCGGTCAGAGTTGGCACCAATCGCGCGACGGATCGGCCAACTCGTTCGGTGGTGGCCACGCCCACATGGGCATGATGATTTACCAAGGCGACAACTGGCCTAAAGATTATCGCGGCAATTTATTCACCTTCAACTTCCACGGTCGACGTGCCAATCAAGAACGACTCGACCGCGAGGGAAGCGGCTACGTCGCCCGCCACGGTCGCGATCTACTGATTGCCAGCGATCCATTCTTTCGTGGTCTCGACCTCGGCTGTGGGCCAGACGGCACCGTGACGCTCATCGATTGGAGCGACACCGGTGAATGTCACGAGGCGACCGGGGTCCATCGCACCAGCGGCCGCATCTACCGCGTCGCCTATGGCGACGCGCCTCGTGCCGATTTACCAAGCAACGATTTGCGTTCTCTTTCGAGCCTCGAACTCGTGCGACTCTTACACCGACCGAACAATTGGTATCACCGGCAAGCGACCATCCTGCTCGTCGAACGAGCCTCCGCGACCAAAGTGGCTGCTGCCGACGACTTTCAGTCGGCGCTCACCGAGCTACGAACAATCGCCAAAGGCGACGATCCCCAACTCGCCCATCGCGCACTCATGACGCTACATGCCATGCGTGAGAACGAGCCCGAATACATCCGCGGCTTTCTGACCCACGACAACGAGCATCTCCGCGCGCTCGCGATCCGACTACTCGCCGATCGTTGGCCGATCGATACGATCTTCGCCCCGCCCAAGCTTTCGCCGCGCCGCGCACAAATCGTGCAAGCCGAAAGCGAAGCGCTGAGTGATACATTTGTCGAAATGGCACGTTCCGACAGCAGCGCATTGGTGCGACTCGCGCTCGCTTCGGTGCTGCAGCGGATGCCGCTCGACCGCCGAGCGCCCGTCGCCCAGCAACTTGTCACGCATAGCGACGACGCCGACGACCACAACCTGCCGCTGATGGTTTACTACGGACTCATGCCGATCGCCGAAGCACACGCCGATCCGCTGGCCGACGTTGCGACTGGCTGCCGCTGGCCTGTGACTCAGCGACTCATCGCCCGTCGATTGGCCGAACAGATAGAACAGCAATCGGGGCCGCTAGAGTCGCTGCTCGGATTCGCCGCTCGTTGCGACGATGCCGCGGTCGTACACAATATCCTGCTCGGTGTCGCCCAGGGGCTCAAAGGTTGGAATCGCGCCCCACGCCCGGCGAATTGGCACGATTTAGTCGCGGCGGTTAGCGCCATGGACCCCGGAAAAACGCAACCAAACACCATCGATTCCGACGAGATCGGCAGCTTGGTCCGCGAGCTGAGCGTCTTGTTTGGCGACGGTCGTGCGCTCGACGAAGTCCGCAAGATGGTACTCGACAACAAAACCGACATCGGGCTCCGCCGCACCGCTTTACGGACGTTGGTCGCCAGTGGCGACGCAGCGGTCGATGGTATCTGTCTGTCGCTGCTCCGCAACGCCCACTTGAACGATGTCGCGGTGAAGGGAGTAGCCGCCTCGCGCGATCCACAGGCCGCCGAGCAGCTTGTGAACAGCTATTACAGCTTCCGCGCCGCGCTGCGGCCGCTGGTGATCGAAGTCATGGTCGCCAGGCCCGACTTTGCCGCAGCGCTGCTCGATGCCGTCGAGGCGGAGAAAATTCCGGCGTCGGCCTTATCGGCCTTCGACATTCGCCAGATGCTGTCGCTCGAAGAGCCACAGCTCAACCAACGCATCGCCGCCGTGTGGGGTGAAGTGCGCGAGTCGCCTCAGCAAAAGCTCGATCAGATCGCCGTCGTCAAAAAACAACTCGACCCCCAGACGCTCGCGGCTGCCAATCTGCCAGCGGGTCGACTGTTGTTCAACAAACAGTGCGCGAGTTGCCATCGTCTGCACGGATACGGCGAGCAAGTTGGCCCCGATCTCACCGGCTCGAACCGCAACAACATCGACTACCTGCTCGAAAACATCGTCGACCCGAGCGCCGTCGTAGGCAAAGACTACCGCATGACCGTCATCGAAACGACCGACGGGCGCGTGCTCAATGGTCTGGTGATCTCGTCGAACGACAAGACGGTCACGCTGCAGACGCAAACCGAGCGTAAAACAATCGACCGCGAAAACATCGACAACCTTCGCCTCACCGAAAAGTCACCCATGGCCGACGGTCTGCTCGACACGCTGACGGCCGACCAAATCCGCGACCTGTTCGCTTATCTGATGCAACCTGCGCAAGTGTCGCTGGCGGAGTGAGGCGGGGGTGGGTTCGTAAATGCGCCACGTAGCAAGGTTTTGTCGTGGTTCGCGCTATGCACCGACATTGGATTGCGGAGCAATCTACGACTTTGTTTGCACCACTGGAAAATCACACAGCGGTTTGTTGTTCGTCGGTTCGGCCCCGATCTCGGCCAGCGTGGTCGAAGCAAAAGCGTCGTCCACCTTTCCAAGTGGGTTGTCGAGACAGTCAACGCGCGATACACGTCCCCCCCTTGGGCAGCTACATGGCCGAATTGTGGTCTCACCAAGCAGCAGTTTCAATAGCTGGTTTTTGACACGTTTTGGCAAAAAATGGGGGTCAATGAATAGCAATAAGGACCTCATTCGCCTGGCCAACCAAAACAACTGGTACTGGGCTCTTACTGCTGGTGAGTTCCCCTTTAGGGCGATCAACCCAGTCATTTAGTTGACTGGCCCCGTTTAGAATCCTTGGATTTGTGAGTGGATGGAGTACGTCGGGGTGAAGTGACGAAGCACTAAGCCTAGCGACGCAAGTAGACCGCCGCGCCGAACAAACCGGCGAGGCTCACGAGCGCGATCGAGCTTGGCTCGGGGACTTGAATGCTGAACAGGGCGATGCCCCTTTTACTGTTGGCGAGTTGATATTGGAAGGCGACTTGCCCGCGATTGTTCAGGCCGTTCCATTCGTCACCGAGGTAACCCCCGTAATTGAACTCTAGGCTAGTAATGGTGCTGCCAAGGAAGTCGTCTCCTTCGCGGGCGACGGTCAACAGGCCAAACCGATCGTCGTAGAGGAAGATACCGCGGTCGTCGCTGTTGCCGCCGACTGTGCCGGTAAGAGTGCCGACGAACACCACCTGCCCCCGGTCGTTGACAGCGGGGTTTGCGAAGTCTCTGAAGATACCGTTGTCGTCTGGCGTCGAATCTCCCTTGCGGACAACTTGGATCAGCGAGGTGCTGTCGCTCCGAAAGATACCGAAATTGTCGGAGATGCCGCCGGTGGTGCCATTGAGCGCGCCGAGGAACGCCGCCTGCCCTCGGTCGTTGAGGGCGACATTAGGGAACCCGGAGGAATAATCACCGAGTCTTGAAAGAGTGCCGTTACCATCGGGCGCGGGCTCTCCGCTGCCAGCAATTAGGGTGAGCTTTGTGCTGTCCGCTAAGAAGATACCCCCGTAGGAACCGACAGTGGGGTAAAAGACTCCGCCCACGAACGCCACCTGACCTCCGTTATTGACAGCAGGTAAACTGCGAGTTGCTTGCGTGAAAAAGCCATTGCCATCGGGAGTTGACCCTTGCTCGCGGGCAATTTGGGTCAATGTCGTGCCGTCGCCGAGGAAGATACCTTCCCTCGCAAACGTCTCGGTAAGTGTGCCGTAGAATGCTACCTGTCCTCTGTCGTTGAGGACCGGATACATATAAAAGTTGGAGAAGCTGCCATTGTCGTCGGGCGCCGAAGTTCCTGTTCGCGCAATTTGGGTGAGCGTGGTGCCATCGCCCCGGAAGATACCTTGATTATCGTTGGAACCATCAATGTTTCCTGTGACTCTGGCCCAGTACGCCACTTGCCCCTTGTCGTTAAGGGCCGGGTAATGGAAGCGAGAGAAAATGCCGTTGCCATCGGGAGCATGGTCTCCCAGTCGGGCAATTTCGGTCAGAGTGGTTCCGTCGGCGAGGTACATGCCTTGGATGGCACCGTCTGTTGTGTCTGTGAGCCAACCGGCGAACGCCACCTGTCCGCTGTCGTTGAGTGCGGGGTAACCGAACCCTGTGATGATGCCGTTGCCGTCGGGCGCGGAATCTCCACTGCGGACAATTGTTGTCATGCTGGTGCCATCCCCCAAGAAGAGCCCACTATTATAGTCGTAGCCACCGACCGTGTCGCGTCTGACGGCGCCGTAGAACGCCACCTGCCCAGCGTCATTGAGCAGGGGTGTGGTGGGGCGCAAGGCTGAGAAAATTCCGTCGCCGTCGGGCGCGGGATCGCCTTCGGCGACGATGACCTTGGTAGAGGTAATTGGTTGCGCTAACGCGGAGACAGGCAGCACCAGACCAGCCAGTGTGGCGAGCAGATAAATTGTTCGTGTCATAGAA
>JBGSWC010000172.1:0-19688 GCA_041752635.1 Pirellulales bacterium
CGTTTCCACCGGCTCCGGTTCGTTGGCACCTTTGCGCTGGAATTGTCCGCCAGAACTGACCCTGATTGTGCTATCGCGGCTAGCAGCTTGAGTAAGTGGACGACCGCAAATTCGTCAAATTGCGAGCCTTTGCGTTGTTTCACGTCAAGTTGATCGTCCCTACGTCCGAATTCGATAGTGGCGAGCTGTCAATTTGTAACGATTGCGACAACCTTTCGGACCAATCGCAAAGGGCGACTACCGTGGCTAGCGAATCAGAAGACCAAAATCCGCACGGCAAAGTGACCCAATCGCGTGTCGACGAGCCTCATCACGATGTGCTGGCCCGGTCTCACGTTCCCGTCGCTGGCCACAGCAGGCGGACCTTCGCTGCCGCTAATGCCGCGGGCGTCGATCTCGAGGCCACTGCCATGCCCGTCCCTTCGCCGTCTCGCGGAGTGTTGCTTGAAACATCGTTCGAAACATCGGCGGCGGTTCATGCCAGCGAATTAGCCGAAAAACTTCAACAGCAAGCCGACGAGCTCGATCGCCGTAGCGCCCTCTTAGCGTCGCAAGAAGCGGAGATTGAAACGAAGCTACGAGGTGCTCGCGTCTGGTTCGACGCGCAACGTCATCAGCTTGACGAGCGTGCAGCCAAGCTCGGTGTGATTGAATGTGGCGGAACGTCACCAGCGACCGAGAGCGACGAAAGACAAGTCGAACTAGAACAGCGACAACGTGACCTCGACAAGCGACAAGCCGAGATCCATCGACAGCTCGAACAAGTGGCAAGCGATCGCGCCCGCCTCGCCGCGCAGCAAAACGAGCTTGCCAAGACCGATTCCCAGTTAAGGCAACGGGAGACCGCGTTCGACGAGCGTCGGCAAGCGTTCGAGACCCAACGCAACAACCTAGCCGGCGATCAAAGTCAACTCGAAGTGACGCGCCGCGAGATCGCGACTTTGCAAGATGAATTCGATGATCGCGAAGCAGAGATTGCCGCCCGCGAACAACAATTGGCATTTCGCCACCGTGAGATCACCGCCTCGCTTGCTCGCTTCGAAAAACTAGGCGTAGTCGAACAACGACTCGCCGAAGCCAACGAACAAGCGGCCATTTTTGCCGCCCGCAGTCGGCATCTCGACGAGGCGGAATCGCTATTGACCGAGCAGACTCAACAGGTCGCCGAGATACGCAAACAACTCGAGCGCGAGCGGAACGCTTTACAAGAACGCTTGGTGTCGGAGCGACGCGAACTAGCGACCCAGCGACAACAGTGGTTGTCTGAAAAACGGCAACGCGAGGCAAAATTGAGTGACCGCGAACGAGCACTCGACACACGCGAAAAGTCGCTTGGTCAACTACGAAGCGAACTCGAAAACACCCAGCGTGAAGTGCTCGAAATGCGACTCGCCACCGAAGAAACTTGGTCGCAACTCGCCGGGGCACTGTCGCCTGCGACGCTGGCGAGGTCTTTGTCGCAGACCCGCGCGAAGCTTGTCGATCACTATCAAATTTCCCTCACCGAAATCGAGCAGAAGCAACACGAGCTTAAACAGCTTCAAAACGAATTGGCCTCGGAACATAAAGAACTATCGCGGGGTCGCGAGCAGTTGCGCGAATGGGCCGTTCGCCGCGAAGAAGACTTGCAATCTCAAGCGATTCGGCTTGTCGGCCGCGAGCAAGAACTCAACAGGCAGCAACAGCAATACGAGCAACTAGAAATCAGTTGGTCGCGCGAGCGCGACGAGTTGAAGGCACAGGTCCGCAGTCTGCTTGCCGAACTGCGAACGACAACGCTCCGCGAAGCGGCGTAAACTCGGGGGTGTCGCCACCCTCGCCAAGGCGGTGGATCGCCCGTAGCGAAAGGTTACCACCGTCTACGCGACGGTGGCGACCGACGGCAACGGAGGCTATTCGGCCGCAGTGTTTGTCTGGTAGGCCTCATTCGCATTCGCAGCCGACTCTTGTTCGACCATTGCCCCGCGACGTTGTGCTTCGCCTACATAGGCAAAAGCCGCTTCGAGCTGCGCCCGTGAGAAATAGGGCTTCCGCGAAATGCTGCGTACGGTGCCGGTGAGCTTGGCCGCGAGTTGTTGCCACGGCATTTCGTTTTGCATGTGCCACACGGCGGCCTGGGCCGGTTGGTGTACTAGCTCGCCACGACCGAAAGCCTTGAGCAGTTCGACGACTTCGGGCTTATCGACGTAGGTCTCAACGGGATGAATTTCGTAGGGCTTGCTCGATGAGGGATCTCTTTTTCCATGGTCGAGGCACAGCAGAGGGACGTTGATTCTGCCAACCTGTTCGGCCGGTATGCTAAACGCGCCCATGCCGCCGCCCATACCACCACCTCCCATTCCGCCACCTCCCATACCGCCCATCCCGCCGCCCATTCCTTGCATTCCGCCACCTCCCATACCACCCATGCCGCCGCCACCCATGCCGCCCATTCCACCGCCACCCATGCCGCCACCACCAAATTGAGCCGTGACCGGCAGGCCAACGAACGCTTCAGGTAGCTTCACCTCGATATCGTTCTTGGTCTTGTTGGTGATTATCACTCGACCGTCGTGGTCGCTTTTGGCGATGAATTTCACCTCGATGGTGCCAGCCTTCATGGCGGCGAAAAATTCAACCTGTTCGGCAGCCTGAACGGAACCGGCCATGAGCAGCGCGAGCAATGTGTACATCGAAAACCGAATGGCAGATCGCATGGTTTGGACTCGAAAAGTGGGGGGATTTTGTTCCAAAATCGGACCTGCGTGCAGCCTGGTCCGATCTCTTAATCGTAATCGACAAGTCGGCTTATTCCAAGCCAATTTCCTGTTTTCAAGCGGGAAACTCGAATTCCACCCCGCCCAGTCGTCCCGCGAGCTCGTCCATCAGGGCATCTTCGCCCGCTTCACCATCGGCTTCGTAGGTTACGCTAAACCGCAAAAACGCCCGCGCGTCGTCCCAGGGGACCGTGCAGATCGACTGCTGGGTGATGAGATACTGGCTTGCCGCCTCGGCCGTCTCAAAGCTGCGGCCACCAGCGATTCCCTTGGGGGCCGGGGTGTAAAGGAAGTAGGTTCCCCCCGGCATTTCGCACTCAAATCCACACTTCGTGAGCGTGGCGACCAGTTTTTTCATCCGGCGATGGTATCGCTCGCGGATCCGCTTGGGGATCGAAGCGTCGTCGAGAGCGGCCGCCGCCGCTTTTTGGATGGCGATGAATTGGCCCGAGTCGCTGTTGTCTTTCACGGTCGCAAAGGCGCTGACAATCCGCTCGTGGCCACAGACCCATCCCATCCGCCAACCGATCATGTCGAAGCCTTTCGACATGCTATGGACCTCGACGCCGACATCTTTCGCACCCGGCACTGACAGAAAACTGTGTGGCTCGCGATCGAAGCTAATCATCGCATGAGCGGCGTCCTGAGCGACGACGATTTCGTTCGCCTTGGCGAACTCGACCACCTGCTCATAGAACTCCCGCGTCGCTGTCTTGCCGGTGGGGCTGTTGGGGTAGTTCAAAACCAGCAGCTTTGCCCGCTGCAAAATGTCGCCAGGGATGTTGGCCAGATCGGGCAAAAAATTGTTCTCGGCCAGTAGCGGCAGCTTGTGAACGATGCCGGCGTAGTAAGCCGTGTGGGTGCCGGCGACCGGATAACCGGGGACGGTCATCAGCGTCACATCGCCCGGGTCGATAAAGCAAGCCGGCAGCATCGCATAGGCGGGCTTCGAACCAATGGCGTGATTGATTTCGGTCGCCGGATCGAGCGCGACGCCAAACTCCCGCTGCATAAATCGCGCGGCCGCTTCCTTGAACGCGGCAACCCCATTGTCGGCATAGCCCCGATTCTCGGGCTGGTTAATCTCGCGAGCCATCACCTCGCGAACCGCCGGATCGGCCATCGATTCATTCTCGCCAATGCCAAAGTCGAGCAATTTTCGATCGGGAAAATCGGCGAGCGCCTGCCGCTTGGCCCGTTTGATTTTCTCGAACTTGTAGATGGCAGTCCCCTTGCCGAATTGGGGGCCACCGATGCGCTGGGCGAATTTGCTTTGGAAGTAGGGGTCGGACATGGGAATGGGAAATGCGGAGTGGCGAATGCGGAATGCGAGAAGGGGTAGAGTGTCGTGGGTTTGCCGGGGAGTGTGAAGGGGGATGCGAATCAAAATTTAGCCTCCCTCGCCAAACTGGGGAGGGCCGCCCAGCCAGCCACCGCGCCGATTTATGCACCACTTTCCACAAATGAAATCGAGGTGCATTAATCGGCGAATTTTGCACCCGTCGCGCTCGCGAAACCCTTTGAATCACAGCCCCAAACGCAATCCACCGGTGCAAAAGTCGAGGAATTTAAGTCAATTACCGTCACTTTCGGGCGCAAATAATTCATTGAATACCTTGCCACTTTACCTCGTCCAACTCACCCGACCGAAAACACAAACTCTCACGCCGACAGCGCCAGCGTGTACCTCGAATGTAGAGTACCGCGTGGGTGATTTCTACAACGATTTTTGGCCACGTGGGTCCGTAACATGGTCCTCCGGGTCCTCCGGGCCGTGCGAATTAGCATCAGAATGGGCAGCGAGAATCTCTTGCATCTCGAGCGAAAAGAACTGCTACGACGGCCCGCCGATTGGCTCACCCCCCAAGTGGCTGCTAACTAGCGTCGGTCGATGAAGCCGAACGCAGTTTCAGGCAGAGCATTTAAGCGGTACAGTTGAGTGCTAGCCCCAGATGTTTGGAGAGTTGCGTAATGCCCACCAAGAGAAATCCATTTAATGGCCTCTCGGAGATACCTGGTCTTGTTGCCTCCATGGTCATTGGTGCCGCGATTGGCATGTTCTTGCCGGTCAAGGCCGAAGGTGCAGTGGCGTGCGTTGTCGTTGGTGCTCTGCTAGGAGCAATTATCTGGCTCCGTCGAAAACGGCAAGCTGGGCTAACGTGCGTCATTTGCATGTCAGTGATTCTTCTTGGCTGGCCACTCACTTTCGTAGTCCTTGATGTATTGCACCGGTACTACTGACGTACTCGGACGACCTCCAACTAGCGTCGGAGTGAAACGCCTACGCAGGCTAGCGTTCCCAGTCAACGAGTTCCCTCGCCTCCGTTGCGTCCGGCGCCACGCTATTTTGTGTTGTTTCTGCTCCGCGCACGGCCATTGGGGACAACCACTGCTGCAACCCGCCGGTCGTTTTTCCCAAGTCGTTGCTCAACAAACGATTGCGACTATTTTGGGAAGATCACAGCAAGGAATCAACGCCCCTGCACACGGCTACGGTACCCCCGCTGGAGTTGGATGTGCCCAGTCCGCTGGTCTAAAGCTCGTCGAGGTCGGCAATCGCCGTCACCCGGTCGAGGTGTGCTTGCGATTCATCCTCAACAAACGACTTCTGCAACCAGCTTGACTGGAGCGTGTGGACTTTCTCGAAACTGGTCAGCGAGTTCGCATACGACACACCCGCATTCGTCGCGTCCGCGCGACGCGTGTTGCTGATCGTGGTGTAGTCGCCCGAATAATCTTCAAACGCGCTGTCGACGGCCGCATCGTGTTGCGATTGGTCGATTGTTCCGATTCGCAAGTCGCGGTCGGCCAGTGCCAAATCATCCAGATAAGCTTTCGCAGCGCTGGCAGCGCTCGTTTCGTAGTCCTTTTGCGTGTGGGTAATCGGCCGGATGTGCGACTGCGATCTGCCAACAACAAGGACTTCAAGCGGCAGCCAGAATTGGGTCGACCGTCTGGCGAAGGTGGCTAAATGAGATGGTGGCTACTATTGGCAACTAACGGTCGCGCCAGAAGCTCGGCACCAACAGCACCAGGATCGCAAACATCTCGAGCCGACCCAGCATCATCAAGAAAACAAACAGCAGCTTTGCTGGTCCGTGGAAATTGCCGTAGTTTTCGGTCGCTCCGACGGTGCCGAGACCGGGGCCGATGTTGTTGAGCGTCGCGGCCACCGCGCTGGCCGAGTCGATGAGCTTGTTGTTGACTGGCAGGCCTTTGTCGGTCCAATGACTTTCGGGTTCGATCGCGACAAGCGTAATCCAACTGAGCATGAACACGAAAGTGATGAGTCCAAAGTAGAGCAAAATCTGTTTGCGGAGTTCGGGGTCGGCGATCACTTTGCCACCGATTTTCATGTGGCGGACGACCGTCGGATGAAACGACTGTTCGATTTCGAGCGAGAGAACTTTGAAGAATAAGATATGGCGAATCACTTTGAGTCCGCCCCCAGTGCTGCCCGCACAACCGCCGACGAACATCAGCAGAAATAGAATCGATCGCGGGAATTCGCCCCAGGTGTCGAAATTGACGGTTCCGAATCCTGTGGTGGTCATGATCGAAACGACGGTGAAGCTGACATAGCGAATGGCGTCCTGCCATTCTTCAATCCAGCGGAGTTCGCCATCGGGATTGAAATCGGCCGACACAAAAATCGCCAGCAGGACGAGCAAAATCGTAATTCCCGCCATGGTGCCGATGTAGGCCCGCCACTCGACGTCGGCCCACATGGCGAGCGGACGGCCGATAAGAGCGAGGTAAATAAGCGTAAAGTTCATGCCGGCGAGCACCATGAACAGCAGCACCGTGTATTCGATGATGGCCGAATCGAAGTGTCCGAGGCTCGCGTTGTAGGTACTAAATCCGCCAGTCGCCATGGTGCCAAACGCATGGCACAGGGCGTCGAATAGGTCCATTCCCTCGAACATGAGAATTACCGTGAGGACGGCGTTGAGCAGCACATAAATTCCGGCGAAGTTCCAAGCAGTATGCTGCATTCGTTCTTGCGAGCCCTCTTTGCTTGGTCCCGGCATCTCGGCCCGCATGAGTACCTTGCCTGCCGAGCCTTGGCCCAAGACGGCGACGAACAGCACAATGATGCCAAGCCCCCCAAGAAAGTGTGTCGTCGATCGCCAGAACAGAATGCAGCGCGGCACGAGCTCGGGAGCTTCGAGGTCGGCAATCACGGTTGCCCCGGTCGTGCTAAAGCCCGACTGCGACTCGAACAGGCTATCGATGAACGTCATCGCGAGAGGCGTGCTGCCGGGCCCATCGGTCCATCCACGTGCCGTGTCGCTCCAGTAGTAAGGCAGGGCCCCGAGCACGGTCGCCAAAACCCAGCTTAGTCCCACAACGGCGAGCGCTTCTTTGCGGTACATGAGCACCTGGGCACCGCGGCCAAGCCAGCGGAGCGCGGCCCCGGTTGCGAGACACGCGACCAGCGATGCCACGAGTCCCAGCGCGCCGCGTGTTTCGAATTCGTCGTGCCCACTCAAGGTCGGGATCGCCCACGGCAAGCTGGTGAGCATCGCTCCGCCAAGCAGCCAAGCGACAACTCCCAGCAGCCGCCAAACGAGTGGATAGTTCATGGCAAAAGGTGACGGGGAGCGTGGGATGGGGGACGAACGAGTCTAGAGTCTAGCGATCGAGCGTCGAGAAGAAATAGAGCCTACGGCCACGCCGCTTTGCTTTTGGACTGTCGACGTCGGGAGCTTCGCCCCCCTACCCTCTGCTCCCCGCCTTAAAGTGAGCCATAACGCTATCGACCTGCGATTCGTCGACAAGTACTACAGCCGTGTCGCCTTCTTTAAGCCGGTCGTCGGCGCCAGGGACGTAAGCGTACTCTTCTCGCATGACGGCCGCGATGAGGCAACCGGCTGGCAATTCGAGCTTTGCGAGCACATGTTCGGTGACACGCGAGCCAGCCACAATTTCGACTTCTAAGACAACGATGCCGCCATCGCCGAGTGGCGTGCGCGAAATGATCGGACCATCGTTCAAGAAGCCAAGAATCGCCTTAGCAACCACTTCGCGCGGGCTCACGACCCGGTCGATGCCGAGCTTTCCGATGACGTGGGCATAGTCGGGACGACTAACGATGGCCATCGCCGATTTGGTGCCGAGGTCGCGCGCCTCGACGGCCGCCATGATATTGTTTTCGTCGTCGCCGGTGGTGGCGACAAAGACTTCGGCCGTTTTGAGCCGCTCTTCTTCGAGCGTCGCTCGTCGGGTGGCGTCGGCATTGACGATGGTGGTGTGTTCGAGCGTCGCGGCAAGTTGGTCGCAGCGGGCGCGATCCATTTCGAGCAGCGAAACGCTGAAGCGTTGGTCTTCGAGAATGCGGGCCAAGTGATAGCCGGTCTCGCCCCCGCCCGCAATGACCACCCGCATACGCCCCCCCGAGTCGCCACAAAACAGTGACTTAACTTCGTCCATTTCTTTACGATTGCCGATGACGGTCAATCGGTCACCCGCTTCGATGGTGTCGACGGCGGTGGCAATTTTTGTTTTTCCATCACGACCGATCGAGCCCACGCGGACGCGTCGCGGCAAGTCGAGATCGCGAAGTGGTCGGCCGAGATTCCGCGAACGGGGGCTGACAACAATTTCGTGGACTTCGATTTCGCCACGGGCCAGATTTTCGACGACCACCGATCCCGGATGTCGAATACCGCGGGCGAGTTCCATGGCCGAAAGGTGTTCGAGGCTCAACAGTCGATCGATGCCAAAATGACGTTGGTAGTCAAAAGTGCTAAGGTCGCGAAAGACCGGCGCGTAAACCCGCGCGACGGTGCGGCGGGCGCCCATCGCTTTGGCCATGCTGGCGGCGACCATGTTCACTTCGTCGACGCCGGTAATCGAGAGACAAAGGTCACAACTTCCGACGCCGGCCTGAAACAACACACTCGATTGCGACGCCGATCCGCACAGCGCTCGCACGTCGAGCGTTTCGTTAATCTGTCGCACCTGTTCGGCACTCGTGTCAACGACCGTCAAGCTGTGTCCGTTGGCGCACAGCAGCGAAGCAACCGAATGGCCAACTGTGCCGGCACCGAGGACAACGATACGCATGGGGCTCGCTTAGTAATTAATTCAGGTGAAGCTACCCAGGGCCTAGCAGCCGCCCGGGATGATGGCTCCTTGTTCGCAAGTGCCGTGGCCGTTAGGTCTCGGGTGTTGCCGGGCGGTCGTCACCAACGTCGTCACTCGTTTCCGCATCGTCAGTATTTGCGTCGTCAGTCTTGGCATCGTCTGTATTAGCATCGTCTGTATTTGCGTCGTCACTGTCGGGGTCGTCACTGTCGGGGTCGTTGCCACCCGGTTCGTCCTCTTTCGGCTCCGCAGGAGCATCTCCCTCCCCGCTTTCTTCTGCCTTCTGCCCACTGCTCTCCGCCTGCTTGCCACTATTCGTCTGATGGTCGCGTAGCTCGGCTTCGAATTTTTGCTCGAGATCGAACTTCTCGATCACGTCCCACAGCGGAAACGACTCGGGGAACGGCTCGTCGAGTGCATCGAGCACCCGGCGATATTCTTCGACGAACACCAGAATATCTTCGCCGGTCGGACCGTCATCGTCCATGAGAATCGGAAACTCGTCGATCACGACTCGCCATTTTTCGAATGCCTCTTCGTACAATTCGCGTGCTTTGAAACGATCGCCCTGCTCAAATGCCTGTTTGCCAAGAAAACTACTTTTACGGGCCGAAACAGCTTCGGGTGTCTGCTCGAATACGGCTCTGACGAGCCAATAATCGTAGTTCGCGTCTCTTTTGTATCTTTGGGTATAGATGAGCAGCACGCGCTGTTCGCTCAGCTTTCCCGCCAGATCGTAAGCTTTTGTCTTGAGATCGGATTTTTCGGTCGCGATGGCAGCCGCCCAGTCTTGATCGGTGACCACGACTTTTTGCTCGGCCGCGTTGGCGATCTCGAATTGCTGCGATGTACGTTCGTCCATCGGCGTGTTAAGTGCTTCGCGTTCAACATCGCTGAGCAGCTCGAGTCGTTGCTCGCGGAGTCGCAACTTTGCACCGGGTGCGAGGGCTTCCATGGCCGCTTCCTGCTCCGCTAGTTCAGCGGCGACTTCGGCTTCATTGCCAAGTTTCAGTTTCACGCCTGTCGAGTGTTCGATGACGCGGTCGCCAAACTCTCGCCACTCTTCTTCAGAGAGAACCCATGCGCTTTGTGCCGTTTCGAACGCGCCTTCTTCTTCGATTGCCTCGGCATAGTTCATTTGGCTCTTGGCTGGGCTGCTATAAAAAATCTTCTCGCTCTTGCGTCCGAGATTCTTGCCGCGACGAATTGAATCGATCGCTTCAAGATAGGCTTCTTTGCCGACCAGCCAGTTGTCGCGGTCCTCGAGCGCGCGGTCGCCGTGAAATTCGTCGTCGGCTTTAAACAGGCGACGGTATTGCACATATTCATCGGCGCGGCCAATCTTTTGGCCGAGAAACCAGCCAAGATCCCACAACAACTGCGGGATTTCGGCGTTTTCTTTGTTGTGATCGATTCCCTCTTCGAGAAATTTGATGCCCTCGCGTACGTAGTAATATCGGTCTCGATAATCATCGAATTGCACCGAGACGTTGTAGCTAATGTTCCACGATTGGAATTTCCAGAAGGTAATAAAGTTGGGCTGCAGCCGCGAGAGTTGTTTGAGCGTGGCGGTGAGCTGAGTCCAGTTTTCTTCCTTTTTGGCTTCTTGAGCCTGGTTCCAGAGCAATTGCACCGCGAGGCCACGAAAACCGAGCGTACAGAGCTTCATCGTCTCGCTGGCGGGGTCGATGTCGCCGAGATTGGCTTGCGAGAGTCCGTGCTCTTCTTGCAGCCGCGCGAGCTCGCCCCCCCGATTCGTCGGCGTCTTCGGCGAACCAAGCCACCACATGGGGAATATCAGCACCATAATGCCGACGATGTAGATCAATTTGTTACGAAAAGAATTGCGCTTGTTCACCGAGCCACCTCGCGATTACGCAAGAAAAAATAGCCAATCACGGTCGAACCAATCACAAATGCCAGACAGGTGAGCAATTGCTGAACGATCAATGGCCAGGGGATATCGAATCCCGAGGCGACATAGCTCGAACCGTTGAATTGCGTAAAGTCGGGCAAAATGTTGGCGACCCCTTGCATAAATACGCCAATCACGTTGTCAACGTTCTTCAACAATTGGATTTCAAAGCGATCTTTTTCGTTGGGGAAGGGAGAAGTCAGGTTCATGTGAGTCACGAGCCGCACCAAAGCTTCAAGCGGACCACCCCCTTCGGCGGCACCACGGGCGACCGAAACGAAAAACTCTTTGTAGTAGCCCAGCAGCACCAAACTGCTTGTCAGCATCAAGGCAATCGGCCCGGTCAACAAGGCGCTCGCAGCAACCGCAATCGCGATGACGATGACCATCTGAACCCAGATGCTCACCATCGCTTTGGCGAAGTTCACCAGCGGCGATGCGTCGGGTCGCCGGATGAAGCAATCGGCCATCGCGAAGCCGAAGTACTGGGCCCTGTCGACGCATTGCACAACGACTTCAAGCTGGCCCTCTTTGCTCACGAGGTCTTTGAGCAGGTCGATCGGGTTGTTGTCGGAGTCGGTCAGCTTGCGCGGGAAATACTGAGAGTCGATGTAGTCGTCGCGGGCCGAGAAGAATTCGATGCGGCTCTTGAGATCGGTCTCGGGGTTACGCAGTTGTATCGAGCCCTGAACTGGCGTTTCGATGTCGGCCTTATAGGTGCGGAAGACGCGGACGATGAGTTCGAGCGGCAGGTATTCGGTTTCGTCGCGTTTGTTTTCGATTAGCAGTGACTCGTCGACATTGTCGAAAGTCCAAATCGCTGCCGACTGAGACCCCCCCTGGATGAAGCTGCGATACTTCCACTCTTTGCCGACGCTGACTCCCCGTGCAACGGGGTTGCCGTTCGGGTCGCGGAAGACAATCGAGCCATACTTCGGCACGCGGGCCCGCATCGTCGATAGCGGCGGTGAAACGGTCAACTTGTCACCGTCTTGCAGGACTTCGTGTTCGTGCCCTTGGGCGAATGCCGCGACAATTCCCCCATCGTCGTTGACCCGAATCTCGTGACGATGGCCGTTGTCTAAGGTCGTTAACTGGGGGATCGTCGCCACAACTTCGCCATCGGCGTCGCGGATGTCTTGCATCACCGTCTCGTCGAGTTGATGCGAGTGATCGAGCGAACGCCACACAAAGATATAGCTGATTGCACCCATGATCAGCAGTAGCATCGTGCCGACAAAGGTGAAGCCAAGAATTCGGCCGAGCACGATGTCGCCCGCCCGCACCGGCTTCGTGACGATCGTATAAATCGTCTTGCTCTTAAAGTCGTCGGGCAAGCTAAACACGCTGAGCAATAGCCCAATGAAGACGCCCATGTAGGCGGTCGCGGTCAGCACAAAGCTAAAGTAGATTTTCGCCGGGTCGTTCTCACTTTGTAAAAACCACCCCGCGAATAACAGCAGGATGACGAATACGACAATCGCCACCAGCACCCGCTTGCGCAACGATTCTTGCACCGCAAGCCGAGCGATTGCGCTCACGCGGCGCGGCGACCAATAGAACATTTCGGCCAGACCATTTCGAACGACCGTATAGACACGTTCGCCCCCTTTGAGCGGTCCATACAGGATGATCGAGACCAACAGACCAATTACCACCGAGCCCAGCGCCAGCACCAGCAGCGTAACGAGGAACATAGGGCCCGCGCCCCAGTTCGACAAATCGCCGAGAAACCAGTCGAGAAACGGTTGGACCGGATTTTCGAGAACCATGATTCGCTGGAAGGGGTTTGTCGCGGAATTGTCAAGTCGCGGGATGAATAACCGGAGTCGGCCCTAACTGGCTCGCGCGGCCGGAGGCTCTTCGCTATCGCGCACAATCTTCAGGAACAGCTCTTCGAGAGTTGTCGTTGGATTCTGCATGTCGAGTAGTTCGCCTTGGTGACGAGCAATCACATCGCGGATTTCGTTTTGACAGTCTTGGCTCAAGTTACGACCGCGAATCTGGGTGACATCCTCGACCTTCAATAGCTCATCGACGCGACCCAGTTCTTTTAGCTCTCCCTGATGGAGAATTGCGATGCGGTCGCAAACATCTTGCACGTCAGCCAACAGGTGGCTGCACATGACGATTGTCTTGCCTTCGTCACGCAGCGCGAGAATCCAGTCTTTCATCTCCCGCGTGCCGATCGGGTCGAGGCCACTTGTCGGCTCGTCGAGCAGAATCAAGTCGGGCTCGTTGATAAGTGCCTGCGCCAATCCAATCCGGCGGGTCATCCCTTTGCTGTATTCGCGAAGCTGCCGCTTGCGGGCTCCTTCGAGCTTGACGAGCTTAATGAGCTTGTCGATGCGTTCGCGACGCACTTCAGCCGGAATGTTGAATAACCGACCATAAAAGTCGAGCGTCTCTTCGGCATTTAAGAAGCGGTAGAGATACGATTCCTCAGGAAGATAGCCAATACGTTCGTTCTTAGAAACTTCCGTGGCGTCTTTGCCCAACACAAGGGCTTGGCCATCGGTCGGAAACAACAGCCCCAACAGCAGCTTGATTGTCGTTGTCTTGCCCGAGCCGTTGGGCCCAAGCAAACCAAATATCTCGCCCTTGTAAATTTCAAGGTCGAGCGCTTTGAGCGCCCGTACTTTTTGTCGGCCCCAAAAGTCGCGGTAGACCTTTGTCAGAGCACGGGTTTCGACGACGACTTCGCCTGCCATGGAGGATTCACTAAAGGTTCTTGGATTGAGCCGGATGAGGCCGACGAAACCAGCATGATAAAAGCGGCGTCGGGTAGTAGCAAGCGCCAACTCGCCCTACTCGAAACGCAGCAATGCATACTTCTTTCGCCCGCTGCGGACCACCATCACCGTCTCACTGGCCAGATTCGCGGGTCCCAATTCGGTATCGATCGACTCGATTCGCACATTATTGATATACGCCCCGCCACCTTCGACGGTTCGCCGGGCTTCACTCTTGCTCTTAGCAAGCCCGCACACTACCAAGGCATCAATGATCGATATCCCGGCTTCTAGAGTCGCTTTCGGAAGAGTAGCGCTCGGCACATCTGCGAATATTTCGCCTAGTTGGCTGTCGCTGAGGCCGTTTAAGTCTTCGTCAAAGAGTTTCTTTGTCGCCCCCATTGCCGCAGCCAGACCCTGGGCTCCATGAACCAGCTTAGTTAGGCTCTCGGCCAGGCGTTTTTGGCTCTTTTTCAGATGCGGTTCGCACTCTCGTGATTCGTCGAGTTCGCGGATCTCGTCGGCTTCGACTTCCGTCAGCATCCGGAGACATTTGCCTGCGTCGGCGTCATCGACGTTAATCCAGTACTGATAGAACTGGTAGGGGCTGGTCCGCTCGGCATCGAGCCAAACGGCTCCCGATTCGGTTTTGCCCATTTTGCTGCCATCGCTCTTGAGCAGCAGCGGACAGGTCATTCCTAGCAGTTGGCGTCCATCCATCCGCCGCGCAAGGTCGATGCCGGCCGTGATATTGCCCCATTGGTCGCTGCCGCCAACTTGTAGCTCACACCTGTGCTCGCGAGCCAAGTGGACGAAATCGAACGCCTGGAGCAGCATGTAGCTAAATTCGGTGTAGCTGATGCCGCCATCTTCGCGGTCGAGTCGACCTTTGACCGAGTCTTTGCCCAACATGACGCTTACAGGGAAGTTCTTGCCGACGTCGCGGAGAAACTCAAGGTAGCTGAACTGGCCAATCCAATCGAGGTTGTTGACCAGCACCGCGTCGGTGGGACCGTTGCCAAAATCGAGGAACCGCTGCATCTGAGTCCGCAGCCCGGCGACGTTTTCGGTGATCGTTTCTTTGGTGAGCAGATTCCGCTCGGCACTCTTACCGCTGGGGTCGCCAATCATGCCGGTCGCGCCGCCGACCAGCGCAATCGGCCGATGCCCCGCCTTCTGAAACCGCCGGAGCAGCATCAAGGGCAGCAAGCTGCCTACGTGCAGGCTCGTCGCGGTGGGATCAAACCCCGCGTAAACGGTTCGCGGCGCCTTGTCGAGCCAATCGCCCAGCGTGTCGCTGGTGGTTTGGTGGACGAGATTGCGGAACTGGAGATCGGCGAAGAACGTCATGAGGTCGGCGGCGGGATCGAGGGAAAGTTAGATTGGCCTCGATTCTAGCTTCGCACTCGTGTCAACCAATAGCCCGGCCGCCTCGCGGGATGAGCTACGGCGCAGACGACCGTTTCCGTTGGCTCGATCAAAAAGTGAATAACGTAGCAAAACTTTGCCACCATAGCGAATCGCAAATCGGCGTCACCGGTCGCGAATTCGCTTGTTGGATACATTTGTGGGCTACGTTCGATTTCGGCAAGTGTGCGGTCACACTCGTGCCAAAACTGGTCGCCAAGCCCCAACCGACGGCCATCGAGCCATTGGGCCGCCTCAGCAAGTTCCACCAGGGCGGGAAACAGAGTTCGAAGTTCCACTGATTTAGTCCGACCTGCGGTCAGTTACTAGCTGGTACGCGACTTCGTCGCAGCACGCACTTCGTCCAAACTCAGACTGTCAATCGATCCGTCGCGAAAACCGGCAACTCGCCGATGCAATTCTTCACCGAATGCAGTGGCGGTGACTTCGTTTCCTGGTGGGTCGAGACTGGCGAGCAGTCGACTCGCGAGTTCCGCGCGATCCGCTTCGGGCAGCGCTAAGGCTGTGGCAACGAACTGGTTGTGGTTGGTAGTGCTCATGCCCTAAGTATCTGCGAAATTCGCTGACTTATCAAGTGAAAATCAGATGCCGCGAAGAAATAACTTACACTGGGCGCGTCGTAAATCTTGACAACGCGACCCGGAAGTGCCAACGTGACGGCGGCGGAACAACTCCGTCTACTACCTCTTCCCCAGGCAAAAAGGGAGTCAGCGATGTACGGCAGGCGATATCTCGTTGTAGCAGTGGCGGTAAGTTGGTTACTCGATGTAGGTGGTTTGGCAATTTGCCGGGCGATTGCCCCAAACGACAGCGGCGAGTCGCTCGCTGCGGTTGCGGCTCTCTTCGAAGTCGAGACCGACTCGCCCCTTGCGACGGTTGCGGTGAACGCCGAGCCCGACCGCGAGCGAGGCGAGCGCGAGCGCGACGTAGATAGCGACGAAGCTGGCGACGACGAAGACGATGACGGGCACGATGATGACGGGGACGATGATGACGGCGATGACGATGACGGCGACCAGCGGTCCGAGCGCGCCCAGCGGCGTGTGGCACCGCGCGGAAATAGTCGCACCATGGGTCGCGATTTCGGTGGCCGGGGATTTGGTGGTTGGGGAATCGGTCGCCCTGGATCGTGGCCAGCAATGCCGTCACGGGGTGTTCGCCCGTCGATGGCTCGCCCTGGCGGAATGCCAGCCGGCCCGGTTCCGCAAGTGATGCGAGCACTGCCCCGAGTCCAATCACCGCCGACGTCGGATAAAACAGTCGAACGACGCCTTGCCGAGCAGCAACAGCGGATCGAGAAACTCGAAGCCCAGCTTCGTGAGTTGCAAATGATCGTACGCCGCATGGCAGGCGGCGAAGCCAAACCAGAGACCGAAATGCCCATGGTCGACGAGCGACCAAGGTCGGTCGAGCGGGAAATGCAATCCGCGAGAATCGAAAATGCGGTGAAGGAAATGCGTGCTCGACGCGATGAATTAATCAAGCAACTCGAGACCAGTAAAAAAACTTGGATGAGCAGAGAGCAGCAGATTGACAACCGAAATAAGGAGATCGAAGCGGGTCGGAAAGAAGTTGAGAAGCTGGAGCAAGAAATGCGTAAGCGGCTTGCGTCGCTTGCTCAAGGCCAGCAGCAGATTCAGGGCTTACAAGCTGAGATGCAACGCAGCATGCAGGAGATGAAGCGGCACGCCGAAGAGGCCGAACTAGCGGAGCGTGCCATTGCCGAACTCGAAGAGCAACTGACGGCGGGTAGTCGCTGATTGCTCGGCAGTCAGAATATTGATCGCTGATCGATCAACGACAATCAACGCCACAAAGTTTCGGCGGGCTGTCGACCGATGCGGAGCGGGTTTGGCGGTCGCAGGTTGGTCGCTGGAGCTAACGTCTCAGCTTCGCCAGTCGGTGCGAACAGCGGCAGCAACTCTTCGTGACTCGCCAAGTCTCCCTCGACGCGTGCGTCGGGCAGGGGTGCTGGAATTAGCAGTCCATCGCCCGGGCCAACGGGACGCAAGGCGTGTGGCGGCGGTTCGGCAGGTTCGTTCGGCTGCTGATATGCCCCCGCGCGGGTCTCGGCGATGGGTGTTTCAATCGGGGGCAAGTCGCCGCCGCCGATCATTTCGCGCAGCACGATGTAACCGAGCAGCAGCATCCCGCAGAGCAGCGCGATCAGCCCGCGCGAGTCGTTGCTGACCTTTTCGTGCGGTTGGACACGTTCGCCGTTCGAGCTGCTGTTTGCGGTGGCCGATGTCATGCTAGCAAGCTGTAGACTCAATGGAGTGGTGACTTAAGAGTTCATCGGCAGATTCACCCGCTCGGCCACGCGAAGTTTTGCACTTCTTGCGCGCGGGTTGCTGGCCGTTTCTTCGTCGGTTGGCCGCACTGGTTTACGAGTCAGCACATTGAGCGAGTCGTTGTCGCGAAACGCCTCTTTTACGATCCGATCTTCTAGCGAATGGAAGCTAATAACCGCAATGCGTCCTGCGGGTGCTAGCAGCGCCGGCAGCTCGCGCATCGCCTTCTCAACGAGCCCTAGCTCGTTGTTGACAGCGATCCGCAGCGCCTGAAATGTTCGCGTTGCGGCATCGATTGGTTGTGAGCGAGCGTTGGGCACGGCGCGCCTCACGACGTCGGCCAAATCGGCCGCGTCGACAAACGGCTTGGTTTTGCGACGCTCGACAATCCGCCGCGCGATGCGTCGGCTATAGCGTTCTTCGCCAAACTCATAAATGACGTTGGCCAGATGCTCGGCGCTCATGCGATTGACCAGTTGGCTCGCCGGTTCGCCGGTCGTGGTGTCAAACCGCAAATCGAGCGGCCCCGCCGCATGATAGCTAAAACCCCGCTCCCCATCGGCCAGTTGATCGCTCGACAGGCCCAGATCAAGCAGAATGCCGTCGACGTGAGTCAGCTCAAGCTCGGCGAGCACCTCGCGTAGTTCGGTGTAGCTAGCGTGCGCAACCGCCACCGGCATACCGGCGAGCGACGTCTCTGCCGCCGTGACGGCTGCCACATCGCGATCGACCGCCACGACGCGCCCCAAGTCGCCCACGGCGGTCGCCAAAAGTCGTGTGTGCCCACCACCGCCGAGTGTCCCATCGGCAATCGTCTGCCCCGGTTTCGGTTGCAGCCACTCGAGGACTTCGCGCGACATGACGGGCACATGTTGTGTCATCGATAGCATCGCCGAAAGTGAGGAAACAGTCTTAGCAGCCTGTTGATAAACGCCATCGTGGCGTTAATCAACCTCGGCAAGTTCGCAGCAAGCGGCTCACGCCTCGCAAAACATCGGCTTTCAGCCGTTGTTTTGACGCCGCCTTCCTGGCGGCGAAGCAGCCTGCTGATAAATCAACGGGCTGCTAGGCTAAGCCAGCAGTTTATGTCATAACGCCAACGAAGTTGTAACCCAATCGCGGTGGTTTCGATCGACTCGTGATGAGTGGGGGTTTATTCGAGACGCGGAACGCCCGTTGTTCCCAGCGCCGAGGCTCCTAGGATTCGTATCGCCTGCCGCGAAGGAACAACGGTGCGGAAAACTGTTCCATCAGTACACACCCGTTTAGTATCGCGTCAATTGCTGGGGCGGTGAAAATTTGAGAAAAGAGGGGCGCCCCGTTCTTGTGACCCGCTCGAGTATACTGTGTCTCGAGCCCATGGCCACCTGCCCCATCCGCCTGGCGATGTCAGAATCAAGTGGGTGAACCCATCCACCAACTTTCAACAGGAGCTTGCGATGCGTGATGACGATCTAGTTGATCTGTCTCGACGGGGGTTCGTGAAACTGATGGGTGTGGCCGGCAGTGTGATCGGTATGGGGCAGGCGTTTGCTGCGCAGGGTCAGTCGACCGAGTCGCCTCCGCTGGATCAGGACGGGAACGTCATCCCGGGCTTTGAACAACACAAGATAGATCCGAACGTTTCGAATCAGTGGCAGCCGTTCTCCGACCGCAGGGTCCGAGTCGGCATCGCGGGGTATGGCCAATGCGCGTTCGGAGCGGCGT
Organism: Pirellulales bacterium; assembly: GCA_041752635.1. Taxonomy (GTDB): domain Bacteria; phylum Planctomycetota; class Planctomycetia; order Pirellulales; family Lacipirellulaceae; genus JBGSWC01. The sequence goes on from JBGSWC010000172.1 coordinate 18,920, forward strand.
TCGGGTTTCAAAATCATCCCAATGTAGAAGTCGCCGCCGTCACCGACCTGATCCCTGATCGATGTGCGCAACTGGCCAAGGCATGCAGTTGTGAGATAACTTACGAATCTTGCGAGCAGATGATCAAGGACGCCGACATCGAGGCGGTCTTCATCGCCACCGATGCGCCAAGCCATGCCCGGCTATCGATCCTGGCGCTCGAGCACGGCAAGCACGTGGCCTGTTGCGTCCCCGCGGTCTTCGGCTCGCTCGAAGATGCCGACCGTCTCTTCGAAACCGTCAAGCGTACGGGCCTAACGTACATGATGTTCGAGACGTCGTATTACCACGCCGACCTGTACGCGAATCATCAGCGTTACAAGGCCGGCGACCTGGGAAAGGTTATTTACACCGAAGGCGAGTACTACCACTACTTCGGCACGCCGCTGGGCGGTTACAACCCGACGACAAACAAGGTCGACACCGAGGGCTGGCGAAAGGGTCTGCCACCCCAGTGGTATCCAACTCACTCCAACGCATTTTACATCGGCGTCACCGGCGGTAGCTTCACCGAAGTTTCCTGCATGGGCATGCCCAGCGAAGTGTCGCACCTCATGGCCCGGAACAACGTCTACAAGAACCCGTTCGGCTCAGAGATCGCGCTCTATCGAACCAGCGAAGGGGGCATGGCGCGCATGGCGGTGTGCTGGGACCTTCCCAGTGCCAGCGGCGAGCAGGGCAGACTTTATGGACAGAAGAAGGGGGGTGGCAACATTCGGACCGCTCGGCC
>JBGSWC010000173.1:0-3031 GCA_041752635.1 Pirellulales bacterium
CGCGGGTTTTCGCTTTTTTGGTTGCTTTTTTTTTGTTAACCGCGGCTCGCGCCGTCGGCTCGAGAATTACACGTTAAACAAGAAATGACAGACGTCGCCATCCTTCATGATGTACTGTTTTCCCTCCACACGCAATTTTCCTGCTTCGCGAATCGCTTTTTCTGTTTTCAGTTCGATCAGGTCGTCGACTCCGTAAACTTCGACACGAATGAATCCTCGCTCGAAATCGCTATGAATCACGCCCGCCGCCTGGGGAGCGGTTGCTCCCTGGTGGACTGTCCACGCCCGCACCTCTTTCTCGCCCGCGGTGAAATAGCTCTGTAGCCCCAGCAGCCGGTAGGCGGCGCGGGCCAACGTGGCCAACGCCGGTTCGGACAGCCCCACTTCGCTGAGCATCGCATCGCGGTCTTCGGCGTCGAGTTCGGCCAGCTCGGCTTCGAGACTCGCACAAACGGGCACCACCTCGCCCCCTTCGGCCGCCGCGTGGTCGCGGACTCGCTTCACAAAGTCGGCTTCGCCGGTGAGGTCGCTCTCTTCGACATTGGCGACGTACAGCACTCGCTTGGTGGTGAGCAACTGTAGCCCTTCGATTTCGCGATTGAGCACCGGGTCGTTGCCCATCAGTTTCCGCACCGGTTTCCCCTCTTCGAGCAGGGCGTTGCACTGCTCCAAAAGTTCGAGCCGACGCTTGGCATCTTTGTCACCGCTCCGGGCGGTGCGGGCCGCTTTGTCTTTCATGCTGGCGGTCTGTTGCAAATCGGCCAGCATCAACTCGGTGTCGATGGTCTCGATGTCGCGAATCGGATCGACCTTGCCGTCGACGTGGATGATGTCGGGGTCGTCGAAACAGCGAACAACGTGCAAAATCGCATCGACATTGCGAATATGGCTGAGAAACTTATTACCCAGCCCTTCGCCTTCGCTCGCGCCACGCACGATGCCAGCAATGTCGACGAGTTGCAAGATCGCGGGAATGACTTTTTGAGTTTTGATGAATCCGCTGATAATTTCGAGCCGCGGATCGGGTACCGCGACCGCTCCCACGTTGGGCTCGATTGTGCAAAACGGATAATTTTCGCTGGCGATTCCGGCCGCGGTAAGGGCGTTAAAGAGTGTGCTCTTACCGACGTTCGGCAGCCCGACGATGCCTGCCTCCATGATGTCTACCCGTCTGCTTGTTGTGGCGGAATGAATGACTTGCGAGCGATTTTAAGCATCGTGAGGCGAACGGCACAGCGGCCAGACTGGCAAAACCGCGATGCCCGACTTCGAGAAATACGCAAAATCGACATATTCCCGCATAGCCGACTTCCAAGACAGACTCCATAATTGGTAGGGCGCGAACACCTGCGTCGCTCAGATATTTTCATTTACACGGAGTTGGGATATGTCGATTCTTCGACGTACGCTGGAAATTTGTTGCATCACGGCCATCTTGCTGGCCTGCTCGATCAAGACACTCCCGGCTCAGGAGACGCAAACACCCGAAGCGAAGCCGGCAAGCCCTGGCCAATCGGCACTCGACGAGGCGACCCAGCTTCGCCTCACCGCCGAGGACGCGCGACAGGTCAACAAAGTCATCGACCTGCTCAACGAGGCGATCGAAGAAGGTCTCGACGACGATAACAAAGAATTCGCCGAGCAAATGCTCGTCTCTGCTCTCCTTGAGCGGTCCGAAGCACTTTCGGGTGCCGTGCTCGATCGGCCGCTGCCCGATCCGCGCCAAGACCCGCGTTGGCTCCAAATTCGCCAGCTTGCGATGGTCGATCTCAAGCGAGTGCTCGAAGTCGACGAGAGTCAGCACCGCGCTTATTTCCTGATCGGCCGCTTGCAGTCGCTACCGCTGGGCGATGATGCGGCCGCACTCGGGGCCTTTACGAAGGTGATTCAGAGCGAAGGTGTCGAAGACGGTTTGCTCGCCGAAGCCCACGCCCGCCGTGCCGCCAAACAAGAAAATGAAACCGAGCGGTTGAACGATCTGAACCGCGCTGTCGAATTGGCGGCCGACAACGTCGAATATCGGTTGATGCGCGCCCGACATTACTACCAGGCCGAACAGTTCAAGGATTGCCTCAACGATGTCGACGAAGTGCTCGAGCAGGCTCCCGACAATTTTGGCACTCACGAGCTCCGGGGCTTGGTGCTGCAAGAAATGGGGCGCGACGACGACGCGCTCAAGAGTTTCGACCGCGCCACCGAGCTGGCCCCCGAACAACTGACACCCTACATTCGTCGCAGCCAACTGTACGCCAAGCAAGATGACCTCGAAAAAGCGATTGAAGAAGCGGGCAAAGCGATCGAGGTTGATTCCGACAATCCGCTGGGCTACTTGCTCCGTGCCGAGTTGTTGATTCAAGACGACCAAGCCGCCGCGGCGCTCGAAGACATCGACAAGGCGACCAAGTTACGCGAGGGACTCGTACAGGCGTTCTTGCTCAAGGCGCGTGCTTACGAACAACTCGGCAAAGCAAGCGAAGCGCTCGATCAACTCGAAGAGTTGGCCGAGGCGCTGCCGCCGCAGGCCGAGATTCGTATTCAAATCGCTGCGATGGCGATGCAAGCCGAGCAGCCCCGCCGAGCGATTCGCTCGCTCGACAAAGCGATTGAAATCGATAACGAGAGTTTCTTTGGTTACCGGCTTCGCGGCGACGCAAATCTCAACATTGGCCAACATGCCGAAGCGATTGCCGACTACCAGCGAGCGCTCGAGATCGAACCCGAAGACTCGGGCGTGATGAACAACCTCGCTTGGACACTTGCCACGTCGCCCACCGACGAAATACGCGACGGCAAGCGGGCGATTGAACTCGCGACCAAGGCGTGTGATGCCACCGACTACAAAGAGGCTCATATCCTCAGCACGTTGGCCGCCGCCTACGCCGAGACCGGCGATTTCGAAAAGGCCCAGGAGTGGGCACAAAAAGCGGTCGATATTGACGACGAAGCTCACAGCGAACAAATCGCCGCAGAACTGGCCAGTTACAAAGCGGGCAAACCTTGGCGCGAAGCACAAAAACTCGACGCCGGCGAA
>JBGSWC010000174.1:0-4892 GCA_041752635.1 Pirellulales bacterium
CCACGCGCAGGGCGTTTACACACGAATTGTCCCCCATCGCAATTACGGACCGCTGTAGTCGTGTCCCGCCGTGTGGGCGCTTGGGACGGCGATCGTGCAGGCACCAGCGGCGACTGCCGCGCGGCAGCCGTTGGCGCTGTCTTCGAGCACCATCATCGCCGGCGGCGAGACATCGAGACGCTGAGCTGCCAGTGTGTAAATTTCGGGATGAGGCTTGCCGTGAGTGACATCGTCGGCGGTGAGTACAAAATCGAATCGGTCAGATAACTCGACGAGGCTAAGCAATTGCGCGGCATACTTTTTCGCCCCACTCGTGGCAACGCACTTGGGGAACTTGGCTGCTTCGAGTTTGTCGAGTAGTTCATGCAAGCCGGGCATCACTTCGAGCCGGTTCTCGAGGCACTCCCAAAATACTTGTTCCGATTCAACGATCAACGCTTCGATCGGATCGCTGAACTGGTGCCACTCGATCATCACGGCGAGCGCGACGGGGGCCGGTTGCCCCATCATTTTGTGGCGCAACTCATCGACGAACTCCTTGCCGCGACGCTGGCAAAGCGTACTGCCGACTTCTTGGTAAACGTCTTCGGTGTTGACCATCAGCCCGTCGAGGTCAAAGGCGACGGCACGAATCGTTGGTACGGGTGGCATCACTACTCCTCGTTCACTTGATAAACGACGTAGGTCGCGTTGGCGAAGACGACCGGTAAATCGAGCGGAAAATCGCCGGTTGTCAAAACGTAGTCGAATCCAAACTCGGCGGCTAGTTCTTCGATGCGTGGAGTTCCCAACTCTCCCGTCGAGCGATAGAACGTTAGGTCATCGAGCCCAGAGGGGCGATAGACTTCGTTGATTCTTTTGTGCCATTCAAGCAGCGTCGTGGCATCTTGGGGAACATCTTTGTGCGTCACAACTTCAGCACGACTGGCGTACCACTTGAACGTCGAATTACCGCGCGGAGTAAGAAACAGCGCATCAGCCGGTGTGTTGTTTGAAATCCAATCACACGCCTCGCGCCATGCGGCAAAGTCAGTCACCTTCACCGCCGTGGGAATCGGTTGTTCAACCCGTTGGCTAACGCGGACCCACAGAGGCCAGCCGACGGTCACCAGGAGCAGGGCAAGTAACGCGGCGGCCCCATTGCGACGCGCTTCGAATAGCCAGGAGAGCCACCATGCGATGGCGACGCTCACCCCCATCGGTACCGCAATATCGGCCAATCGCAGCCAGTAGTACCGCAACAACGAAGCGACTGCCGTGTGGTTCTCACCCCCAGCCAACTCGATCGTAATGCCCACGAGCGCAATCAACAGCGAAGCGGCTGCAAACAACAGCAACCGCGAAAGTCGCTTTTTCGCAAGACTATTGGTCGACGCGGTAAGGGAAACCGAAATTGCAAAGAACAACCCCAACGCTATCAGGTTGCGACCAAAGCGTACGGCGATCCAGTCTGGGGGTTTCGACAGTGGAGCGAGATGGTGTGCAAGTCGATCGTAAACATAAATCTCGGCTGCCGCTGCATTGACTTCGGCCGATACACCATGCGAGAGCGCCAGTGCCGGGATCACTCCAACCAGTCCCAGCAACCCGCCGACCAATAGGCCGGGCACCATCTTCATGAATCCAGAACTATTCGGGCAACTCACTAACCACACGACAACGAGCGCGACAATCGACCAGGCACCGACAAGTGCATGGAACGCGGTGGCAGCGCCGAGGCAGATCCACGCTTCGTTCCAGCGATCGCGTAAGGCAAATCCGAGTCCCCAAATGACGCATGGGTAGGCGATGCATTTGGCCTCGAATCCCCCCACAATCCATTCGCCGGCCAAATGACAATCGGACACGAGCACGAGCCAAACCGCGGCCGCTAGAGCAGCAAATCCAACCTTTGGAACGACTGCACGCACGAGCCATAGCCAGGCCACAGCTAGCAGCGACCAGCAAACGAGTCGCCCTATCCAAGCCACTGCCGCGAGCGAGAGCCATTCTGTCAGCCAGCCGACTGAATAGACGAAGGCGACATGGGCATCGGGCGACTCAAGAAATAAATCACCGGCACAGTAGCTCGAATCCCACAAATGTTTGGCCCGGCACAGATAGTGGGGCTCATTGACCGCAGGCGCCGGATCGCCTGCCAGCAACACGCAGATGGCAACGATCAAGGCCACCTCGCCGAAGTCGATCCAGCGCGGCGATTTGGCTTTTTGGCTCGTTTTGTCGATTTTTTCGGTCATATGGCGAGGCGATAGCTTACGCGAGGCGAACTCGAGCGGCATGGTGTGGCCGGTCGGCTGAATTCCCTCTCAAACTTATTGTAGCTTTGCATAGTCTTCCCTATTTTTTCTTGCGGGCAAGTCACGATGCATGTAAACGACGTCGTCAGCGCGAACCCCCTTATGGATCGCTACCGTAACAAAGTCCAGCAGCAAACACGAGGCAATCAAGATGAGCGAACAGTCGAACACCGATCCATTTCTCGACGACAGCCCCCTCGTCGGTCCCCTTGATCGTGCCGAGATTCTCGTCAGCATGCTCATCGACGATTACATTTCGGACGTTGAATTTACCGAACTGTCGGGAATGCTCAACACATCGGCCGATACGCGACGGTTGTACGTGGATACGATGTCTCTGCATGTCGACTTGCTGAACTACTTTGCCATCGACGATAATCCCGCTACACAAAAACCTCTGGTGCTTGGCTTCTTGGGTGACCTGATGCCGCTTGATCCGCATCGGGCGAATGACGGTTCGGCGAACTGACATTCTGGAAAACTCACGTCATCCAATCCTATAATAAGATGCCTAGCAGTTATTAGCACCGTCAAGAGATTTCGCAACATGAACCATGCCGCAATGCTCGAGTTGCTCAGCACGAAACCATTCAAGCCGTTCGACGTCATCACATCGGGCGGACAAATTCACCGCGTGTTGCACCCTGAGTTCGTTGTTTTGACAAAGACGCAGATCGTGATCGTTGATCCCGATGCTGATCGCGTGGCGGTTCTACAGTTGCTTCATGTGACTGAAGCTAGGTTTGAGTCGACCGCTCGCGCATAATTGACGTACTTGCTGGGCGATTCAGACCATTAGCAGTTGGCAATCTCTGCAAATCGCTCTTTCAACGAGGGATAAAGCTTTCGGTAAACGACCATTGCCGCGTCGTAGCGCATCGCGAGCTTCTTATCGGGCTTGTGCTCGTCGACGGTTCTGACAACCGCCTTGCAGGCTTCTGGAACACTCTTGAACTCGCCGGCGCCGACCGCTGCCAACAAGGCGACACCCATCGCGGGGCCTTCGTCGCTGGCCATTGCGTGCAATCGCTTGCCGAACACGTCAGCTTGCATTTGACGCCAAAACGGGCTCTTCGCTCCGCCACCGGTAGCCCGGATGGCTTTGATGGGAACACCTAACTCGGCCATGATGTCGAGGCATTCTCGGAGTGAGTACGTGACCCCTTCGAGAATCGACCGCACCATGTGGCCGCGGGTGTGGCTGGCGGTGAGTCCGACAAAGCAACCACGGGCGTTGGGGTCGGCATGCGGAGCGCGTTCGCCGCTGAGGTAAGGAAGAAAGTAGCAACCTTCGCTGCCAGCGGGAACCTGCTCGGCTTCGCCGCTTAGCCGCGCGAAGATGTTCTCGCTTGCCTGCTCGGCCATCGCCTTCTCGGTTTGACAGAGTGTATTCGCAAACCAATCGAACGAACCGGCAGCCGAGAGCGTGACACCCATCATGTGCCACTTGCCCGGCACGGCGTGACAGAATGTGTGGAGCCTCCCCAGCGGGTCGACCTGTGGCTCATCGCTGTGGGCAAAAACGACGCCGCTGGTGCCGAGCGATGTGCTGACGATGCCCGGTTCAACCACTCCATTGCCGACAGCCCCGGCAGCACAGTCGCCAGCCCCGCCGACGACGAGGCAATCGGTCGTCAAACCAAGTTTATTCGCGACATCGGTCGTGAGTTTACCGGTCACTTCACACGACTCGTAAACCGGCGCGAGCAGTTCGGCATCGAGTTCTAGTTTGCTGAGCAGCTTTTTCGACCACTTGCGATTCACCACATCAAGCAACAGCATCCCGCTGGCGTCGCTCACTTCGGTGGCGTACTCGCCGGTGAGTCGTCGTCGGATTTCATCCTTCGGTAGCAGCACACGCCTGAGCTTATCGAAGTTCTTCGGTTCGTTATTCCGCAGCCACAATATCTTTGGTGCGGTAAACCCAGTGAGTGCCGGATTGGCAACCATTTTGATGAGCTTCGCCCGGCCGCCAGCCCGCTCGTGAATCTCGTCGCACTCGGCGGCCGTTCGTTGGTCGTTCCACAAGATCGCCGGGCGGATCACCCTGTCGTTCTTGTCAAGGAAAACCGCGCCGTGCATCTGGCCCGAGAGTCCAATCGACTTCACATCGCCCGGTTTGCACCCGGCCATCTTCACGGCTCCCTGTACCGTTTTGACAACCGCCTGCCACCAGTCTTCGGGGTCTTGCTCGCTCCAGAGCGGCTTGGGGTGCTGGCAAGGGTAAGCTGCCGCGCTTTGCCCCAGCAGCTTGCCGGTGGGGTCGATCGCGATGGTCTTGGTGCCAGAAGTGCCGATGTCGATGCCGAGGAAAACCGCCATTTGTTGCTGCCTTGGTAGTATTTGAGACGCTTGTCAAATTGCCCGAATCGCTGTATTTTCAGAGGCTTCGGTTGGTGCGTCAACGGTGCGGCACGCTGTCGTGGCTTGGCCCAACTCAAAACCTGCCGTCACATCGCCCACCTATTTTTGCATCATGATCCGCCAAGCCGTGAATAACGACCGGATTGTGATCACTGGCATTGGGCTCACTTCGCCCAATGGCAACACGCTGGCCGAATATCGCGAAGCCCTGCTGGCGGGCCGCAGTGGGGT
>JBGSWC010000175.1:0-4012 GCA_041752635.1 Pirellulales bacterium
GTCGCGGAGGGCGGCGATTTTGTCGTCGGCGGTGCCTTTGCCCCCGCTGATGATCGCGCCGGCGTGGCCCATGCGTTTGCCGGGGGGAGCGGTGCGACCGGCGATGAAGGCGGCAACCGGCTTTGTGACGTGCTGCTTGACGAAAGCGGCGGCTTCTTCTTCGGCGGTGCCGCCGATTTCGCCCATCATGATCATCGCTTCGGTCGCCGGGTCGTCTTCGAACATCGCCAGCATATCGACAAAGTTGGTGCCGTTGATCGGGTCGCCACCAATGCCGATGCAAGTGCTTTGGCCGAGGCCCAAGTTCGTGAGCTGCCAAACGGCTTCGTAAGTGAGCGTCCCACTGCGGCTGATCACTCCCACCGGGCCGGGAGTGTGGATGTAGCCCGGCATGATGCCGATCTTGCACTCGCCGGGTGTAATGACGCCCGGGCAGTTGGGACCGATGAGCCGCGACTCGGGATAGTGGGCGTCGAGCGTTTCGCAAACGCGCACCATGTCCATCACCGGCACACCCTCGGTAATGGCGACAATCACTTCGATGCCGGCATCGGCCGCTTCGAGAATGGCATCGGCCGTAAAAGGGGGCGGGACGAAGATCATGGTCGCGTTCGCGCCAGCCTCTTCGACCGCTTCTTCAACGGTATCCCAAACGGGGAGCCCGAGCGCCGTCTGTCCACCCTTTCCTGGGGTGACGCCACCCACGAGGTTGGTGCCGTATTCGAGACAATTCTTGCTGTGGAACTCACCGACCCGGCCGGTAATGCCTTGGCAGATGAGTCGCGTTTCTTTGTTAACGAGGATGCTCATTTTCTTGTTTTCAGTTGTTGGTTTTCAGTTATCAGTTGTTAGTATTTGACCTTCTTGATCAGTGCTGCGAGCATTTTCTTGACTTCGATAATTTCGTTTTCGAGTTCATTGCAACTATTGCTCGGCAGGTATTTCAGGTCGCGTACTAGCTGCAAGTGGTGTTCGGTTTCGGATGCGGAACCCATTGCGATTAGCAGGAAGCGTCGCAAGTCGCCTTGAGTGCCTCGACCGCAGCCCTCGGCAATGTTTGCGCCAATCGAAGCCGCCGAGCGGCGAAGTTGGCTTGTGAGTCCGTATTTCTCGTCATCTGGGAAAACTATTGATTCTTCGTAAATTCGCAGGGTCAGTTGATGCGACTTTTGCCAAACCTGAAGACTCCGGAAATCTTGCATGGCGAAGCCAATACCGATAACTGAAAACTGACCACCAACAACTTCGCGCTGAAAGCTGACCGCTATTAGCCGGCGGCGGCGACCACTTTCTTTGCCGCGTCGGTCAAACCTTCGGCGTTGATGATGTCGACATCGCTTTCGGCCAAGATCTTGCGTCCCTCTTCGACTTCGGTCCCTTCGAGGCGTACGACCAAAGGGACATTGAAACCGACTTGTTTGTAGGCTTCGAGCACGGCCGTGGCGATCGTCGTGCAACGCATGATGCCGCCGAAAATGTTCACAAGTACCGCTTTCACTCCCTTATCTGAGAGGAGGATGCGGAAGGCTTCGGTCACTTGTTCGACATTGGCACCACCGCCGACGTCGAGGAAGTTGGTCGGTTGTCCGCCGTGCAGCTTGATGATGTCCATCGTGCTCATGGCGAGGCCGGCCCCGTTGACGAGGCAGCCGATGTTGCCGCTGAGCTGCACGTAGCTGAGTCCTGCTTCGCCGGCTCGCAGTTCGTTGGGGTCTTCTTCGGCCTTGTCGCGGAGTGCCACCAGTTCGGGGTGGCGGTACATCGCGTTCTCGTCGAAGTTGATTTTCGCATCGAGCGCGATCAGCTCGCCATCGCCTTTCACCACCAAGGGGTTGATCTCACAGAGGCTGCAATCGGTATCGACGAACAGCTTGCAGATTCCCTTCATCAGCACGCCGGCCGACTTCATCGACTCTTTGCCGAGCCCGAGTGCCTTCGAGAGCTTACGAACCTGATAGTCGTGCAACCCCCGGTCGGGATCGAACGGCTCCTTGAAAATCAGTTCGGGCGTCTGCTCGGCGACCTCTTCGATGTTGACGCCCCCCTCGGTGCTGACCATCAGCACCGGCAGCCCACAACCACGGTCGACGACGATGCCCAAGTACAGCTCACGAGCAATGTCGCAGCCCGCTTCGACGAGCACCTGGTTGACGACCTGGCCCTCTTCGCCCGTTTGGATCGTCACCAGCGGGTGGCCCAACATGCCGTCAGCAGCGGCTTTGGCTTCGTCGGCACTCTTACAGAGCACAACGCCCCGCTGATCGGGGTTGGTCTTGATGGTTCCCTTGCCGCGTCCACCGGCATGGATTTGAGCCTTCACGACGGCAATCGGCCCCCCCAGCTTAGCGAACGCCTCAGCCGCCGCTTCGGGCGTCTTGGCCACAATGCCCTCGGGCACGGCAATGCCCGCCTCTCGAAACAGGGCCTTGCCCTGAAACTCATGAATCTTCATCGCTGGCTCCACCAGAACTGTACGCGAACTTCACAGGCGTTCGAGTATAGGCGGGGGGTGGCGAGGGTTTAAGGGTGGGATTGGGCGTCCGGTTTGTCGGTCATGGTCCACAGCATTTCTTGAATTTCTTACCGCTGCCGCAGGGACAGGCTTCGTTGCGACCGACGCGGTTTTCGCGGGTGGCGGGCTGAATCCCCGTGAACCGGGAACGTTCCGTTGTCAGGTGGCGGTCGGATTCGGAGTACGATTCATCGTCGGCGAATTGAGCCCTCATCATTCGCATGGCTGCGTTCTCGAACAGTTCCCCAAGAGAGTTGTATGGTTTCACGGGCATCGGCAATCCCATCCCTTCGACACCAAGTCCCGAGCGGACCTTTTCCCAATCCCCAATTAGGCTTACGTCGATTGCGTTCGCCGAAAAGGCTCGTTCGATTGTTTCGGCCGCTTCGACTGCACCTAAGTCGTGCAACACAGTCATCACTGTGGTGTTGAAGTCAATCGGTTCATCTTCAAATCGCGAGAGCATGTCGGTCAGCGCTGGCGTAATTGTTTGTCGCGTGTCGGGCTCGTAGTCGGCAATCTTGGCAAGTCCCCTGATGACGATCGAGCGGGCGATTTCCGGATGCTCGCCATGTTCGGCAAAGGCAATGAGCCGATCGACGGCCGGCGCGCCAATCTTGCCGAATACAAGCGGCAATTCTTCCGATGACCACTCGTCGAATTCGTCGCCAAATCCCACGAGCAGGCCGAGCAAAGGCTCGACGGCATCGACCGATCTAAGTTCGCCAAGTGCTTGCCAAGCCATCACTGGTAGTAGCGGGTGGCTTTCGAGCGCTTTCTCAAGTTCATCGTCGGCCACTTGTGGATCATCGAGGGTCCAACGCTGCGCGATGGCAATGAGCCGTGGCACGTCGGCTTGAGAAACGCGGCACGACGCAAGATAGTGTCCTTCGTGTTCACTCCAATTCTGAACAAGATCGATGTTAGAGGCCTCGCACAAGCGATCGACAACGGCTTGGCTGCTGTTGGACATGGCGACAATTTACCTTCCGTGATGGTTTCCGACGACGTGGGACGGTGGCTGCATGGCCTTGTCAGTCAGTCGAGGTAGGTCGGCGAATGCCTGCCATTTTATCGCGAGCATTGCTGCCGGAAAGACGCCGACGAGGCGCGGTAAAGATGGTCGATTCACGAGGCCCGTGTGTGGTCGCGCGACTCTGCCGGTTAGGTAAGCCCTTCGCATTGTGCCTAAAGTACTGGCCCCCAGTCGTCCCCCAGGTCGATTTAAACCACCGGCGAGTAACAGCTCCTATCTGCGAGACAGCAAGTCAAATATTTCGCTATGCTAGCGTCCACCGCGAGAAGTCTCTGCCAGTTCTTGTCGATCTCACTGGCGATCGGTTGCGGTTCGCCCGCCATGGCGCAACCGGCCACTTCGCTGCTCGACGAATGGTCGCTGCCTGAGTTCGCTGAGTCTTCGCAACTGGCGGTAGAATCGCCGAAGATCGTCGATGCTTCGGTCGAACCGGCAAGTTGGCTTCGCCAATATCGCGGTGTGCT
>JBGSWC010000176.1:0-1753 GCA_041752635.1 Pirellulales bacterium
GGAGTGAAGCAATTGGATTGGTGCTAAAGATCGACTTGGAATTCGCCTTTATCGTTCTTGGAGAATGGGATCGTTCGTTCCACGGCGTCCATATTAAGTTTGCCGTAGATGTGTGGATACAGGCCTCCGGTGGCCGGTTCCCATTTGATGGGGGCCGTAACCTTGGTTTTGCGGACGACGGCGACGTGGACGGTGTCAGTGTCGAGGTAGTATTTGTTGGCGATACGAGTGAGCTGGTCGGCAGGTGATGCGTGGATGAAGTTTTCAATATCCAGTGACTCGGGAGCGTAGACGCCATCGCGCGACGACTCACGCAGCGTTGCTGGGGACATGAGCACATAGATGAAGGGATGGCCGCCATCGGCGTACATGCGGCGGAACATCTGGGTGACGTACTGCTGTTGTTCGCCGCTATAAACGTGCAGGACTTGGAATTCGCCTTTGACTTCGGCGGTGGTTCGCGATTGGTGGACGACTTGGATTTCGGCGAGCGCGGTCCAGTCGGTTTGCGTGAGCCAGATCGGGATATCGTCAAAGAAGATGCGGCTGCCGGATTTGCGGAACGAATGCGTTTCACCCAGCTTCAAGTTCGAGTACTCATCGCTACGAAGGATCGAGTTGATTTCGATGTGGAAGCCCATCAGTTCGACTCCTGTTCGGCGTAACGGAAGCACGGGCCGTAGTTGAACGGTTGATCTTCAATTGCAACTTGCATGATGTCGATCGCTAATCGAGGCAAGTCGGACATCATTGACGCGAGAGCCTGATTGAGCACCGAGTGACTGCCCTTTGACCACGCGACGTCGAGTTGCTTGAGCATTCGGGTGTAGGCGATGTCGAACTGACTCATCTTTTCCCAAGTCTTTGCGGGGACGTCGTCTTGCTGGTAGCCGCCAGGCGGGATTTCAGCGACAGGCCAACATTCGGGCATGTGGACTGCTTGGCCTTGATGGACCCAGCGTTTGTCAGCGGCTTGAATGAGTTTGCGACCGACGGCGACTTCTTTGAAGCGATAGTAGTGCGCAAGTTCACCTGTCTCGGCGTCCTTGATTGACAGTGACGTTCCTTCGCCTTGGTCTTTGATCAGGTCGATGGCTGCTTCGACGTCTGCGATGGAACCAATGTTCTTGGGAACGAACTTGCTGTTTGGTAACTGTGACTCACCGAAGTACGCTTCGATTTGCCCATCGCGATTGAAATCGGGATCGAGGTTGTCGAAGACGAGTTTGATGTCATCGTAAAATTCACCGATGCGAACGTAGGTTTTGGTGGCGCGGACGGTTTCCAAATGAGCGATGTCGGTTTCAGGCTCTTCGATCTTCATGAAGACGCCGAGTGCTTGTTTCGATAGCCCTTGAAGCGAGACAGTCAGCAGCGGTTTGACGCCGCCGGGCATCGGTGATGGGTACCGGGGAACAACGCCGGGATCGGATAGGCGCGGAGTGCCGCCGATGGAGGTCAGCATGTTGCACGCTAGCGACATGTGCAGCATTTCTTCGACGAGCACTTCGCGAATGGCGACGGCGACCGGATCGCGATGATCTTTCACTGACCAGAACGCCGTCAAGTACGGCGGGATCGTAAAGACCTCTAGCTCAATGGCCGAGTGTAGCGCTCGTGTGAGCCACGCGAGATCGCGATCGTCGGGATCGGTCTGGACGAGCTTCATGATACGTCGATCGGTCATGCCGCACCTGCGTCACGAATCAGCTTGTCGGATAGACGTAATGAGAGGGCTGACAAAGTGAGCGTC
>JBGSWC010000177.1:0-5027 GCA_041752635.1 Pirellulales bacterium
GCGTTTTTCAACCTCGCCAAGCTCAGAGCAAGCTCATCGCGGCTCGCAAAACGTCGGGTTTTTGCACCCGTCGTTTTGAGTTCGCATCCTGCGAACAACAGCCTGTTGAGTTTCTCAACAGGCTGCTATCCGCACTCCTCGACTGGACCGCCGAACACCAAGCGGAATTGATGCAAAACTGGGAGCGTGCCCGACGTGACGAACCGCTCGACGAAATTGAACCACTGGAGTAGCGAAATGATCAAAGTGATCGATGCAGCGTACGTTGAGGGTTATCGGGTGCGGCTTGCCTTCTCTAATGGTACGACTGGTGTGGCCGACCTCGACGCTCATCTTCACGGTCCTATCTTCGAACCTCTGACTGACCCTCAACAATTCGCCAATTTTACGCTCACAGATCACACGCTTCAGTGGCCAAACGGTGCTGACTTTGCGCCAGAATATCTTCACGAGATCGTGACCTCGACTCACTCAGTCGTCCAATAATGACACCCACAATCGTGACGGCTTGCACTGTTCGCAACCCTTGCCGCATTTGGTCGAGCAGTTTGACGGGCCGAGCAGAGGAGTTGGACGATTGGTGGTTGTGAGTACCCTGCATGGAAATCGCTCCTAGCCGACGGGAAGTGAACCCCAGGATTAAAAGTGAACGCATGTATACATTTCGAGTTGACCTGTGTCACTGGTTTAGTTAGGATTTCCCAAACTAGATCTTTCTAGTTGGGATTTTCCAATCCAATAACAAGTTATCGGGCAGAAATGACGGCACCGACACCGACCAGCCATGACTGCTCACCTCAAATGGCCCAACGAATTTGCTGACCCGTCACCCGTGACCAACTTCGGGGAGGCGTTGACGGAATTGCTCCAGGAACTCGTTCAATCCGGATGCGATGTGATTGCCGATGAACACTGGTCTTGGTTCGCAGTCGCGCGTCAGCGCAGGATGATCGACTTGGTGCGTCGCGGTCGGCTGGGCTACAATCGCGATTACTGTTGGGAGGTCAGGCTGTCGTCCGATGAGCAGCCTGTGCAACTCGGAAAGATCTTCGGTATTCGCGAATGCGCATGCGTCGTGATTGCAGGAATCGACAACCTTCGGAACGTAACAAAAGGGTGGCTTGCCGGAGAAGAAATTCATTCGCTTGTGCGCCTCGTGACGTTTTGGGACAAAATGGATACTAAACAGCCCCTCTGCGTCCCGAACGCTGACGGTGCTACGGAATCCCGATAACCACGCGTTGCACGCGAGCGGGCGGCAGCGTCGATTTTGAAGTCACCGTCTAGCGCGCCCGCCGCGTGAACTTGGTCGTTCGGACATAAGGAACTATGGCAAGGCCGACTGTTTACATCGAAACCACGGTGATCGGGCACATTGCGGCATGGGATCAGACCGACGTGCTTGTTTATGCTCGACAGATCCAGTCGCGTAGGTGGTGGGCGATTCGAGATCGCTTCGAACTTGTCGTATCTCAGGTTGTTGTCGATGAATGTGCGGCCGGAGACTCCACAGCGGCATCGGAACGACTAGCTTTAATTGCCGACATTCCAATCCTCACGGCTTCCGACGATGTGCAGTCGTTGGCAAACGAATTGATGAAACAACGTGGAATCCCCGAATCCGAACCTCGCGATGCCCTACACATTTCCCTCGCAGCGGTAAATGAAATACAATACCTTGTGACGCTCAACTTCACTCACATTGCGAACGCTGAGACAAGAAAGCGAATTGAGCAGATCTGTCGGGATTCCGGCCATGCGCCACCTGTGATTTGCTCGCCAGATGAGCTTTTAGGAATTTAACATGACTAACGATTCAATCAACGACGAAGTTCTTCGCATCAAGCGAGAACTCGCGTCGAAATTCGATAATGAGTTGGCGAGAATCGTCGCAGACACACGATCGCGCGAGAAGAATGCGATATCCATGCCCAAGCGATCGTGGAAGTCCGAACAATGCGATGCACCCAAGCCGCCGATCGTGGCGGCTTCCAATGATGCATCAACCCCGGCGGCTGGGTGATCGCCGTCGTTCTTTTCGGCCCAACCGCCTCGGGCTTAGCTGACCCGAGCAGATCAACCTGCCAAGCGTTTCACGGACGGGTGGTGCCGATGTTCTTGCATAGTACGTCGCGCGACCAAGCGCTGGCATCGAGGTACTTCAGCGGCTCGGCTTTGCCGATGCCTGTGTGAGGATCGCGAATTACCGCTTCGCGGTCGTTGCTATTCTTCTTTGCCAAGACCGACCAAGCGTCTCAACTCGTCCACCGACATCGTCTGCCCTTCGTTTCGCCGGGCACTTTGCAACGCCATCAACAACCGCTCGGCGTTTTTCGGTGAGCTGAGTAAATGCCTCGTTTCGGCCAAACTACGCTGCTCGTCGTCGAGGTTGTTGGTAGACTTTTTGTTTTCGCTTGACGACATTTTGCTGGTACTGTCAAGAATGGGTCCGCGCCATGGACCCAATAGGATAACATTTATCCATGACTTTCCTCAACCAAACAATCTACTACCACATCTACCCCCTCGGATTTCTCGGAGCTGAACGCTCGGCAAGCGACGCGCCACGCGAAGTGCAGCACCGGCTCGCGCGGCTTGAAACGTGGCTCGACTACGTGGCCGAACTCGGCTGCACAGGGCTTGCGCTCGGGCCGATTTTTGCCTCCGAGACGCACGGCTACGACACGGTCGACCACTTGCGCATCGACCCGCGACTGGGTGACGACGCTGATTTTGATCGTTTGGTCGTGGCGGCGAAGGAGCGCGGGCTCAGCCTGTTGCTCGATGGGGTGTTCAATCACGTCGGGCGAGGCTTCAGGCCGTTTGCCGACGCGCTGCAAGCGGGCCCCGAATCGGCCACCGCCAATTGGTTTCACCTGCGGTGGCCCAAAGCCGGCGATCGAGCACCGACGGCCGAGAACTTCGAGGGGCACGATTCGCTGGTGAAGTTCAACCACAACGAGCCCGCCGTGGCCGAATACGTCGAACAAGTGATGACCCATTGGCTCGCGCGCGGGGCGGCGGGGTGGCGGCTCGATGCGGCCTATGCCGTGGCGCCTTCGTTTTGGGCAAGGGTGCTGCCGCGTGTCCGCGAGAAATTTCCCGAGGCCTACTTCGTCGGCGAGGTCATCCATGGCGACTACGTGCAATTCGTTAGTGACTCGACTCTCCACTCGGTCACACAATACGAACTATGGAAAGCCATCTGGAGCGCGCTCAACGACCGCAACTTCTTTGAACTCACAGCCGCGCTCGAACGGCACGAGCGTTTCTTGCAACAGTTCGTGCCGATGACGTTCGTCGGCAACCACGATGTCACTCGCATCGCCAGCCAACTCAAAGACGCACGCCACTTGGGACATGCGCTAGTTGTGCTGATGACCATCGGCGGCACGCCTTCGATTTACGCGGGAGATGAACACGCGTTTCAAGGCGTCAAAGAAGACCGCGAAGGGGGCGACGACGCGGTCCGTCCGGTGTTTCCGACCGATCCCAGCGGGCTCGCCCCCCATGGCTGGCCCAGTCACGCGCTGCACCAACAGTTGATCGCGCTCCGTCGCGAGCGACCGTGGCTCACCGACGGGCGAACCGAAGTCACCAGCCGAACGAACACAACATTGATCTATCGCACTTATTCGCGAACCGACATGAATGAGTCGATCGATGTTGTATTGAACGTCGACGACAAACCACTGAAGCTTCCGGGCACTCGCTTCGATCAACTCGTTGGCGCAGTAAAAGAGGGTACCGTACCACCTCATGGTTGGGCGGTGGGACACATTGGCTGACTCGGCGTAGGGCCGTCCCTTCGGGCCGTGCCGCGTTTACCATGCTAGTTAGTTCGAGCAACGCAGTTTGAGCCACTCGCTAACTTGCGGCACCTTTCGGAATGGCTTCACTGTCCTCAAAGCCTTCGACGCTTTCCATGTTTTCGAGCTGCTCCGCCCCCTCCACCGCTTCGATGCCGCTAAACAATTCAAACCCAGGATAAGCGCCACCACCGAGTGCCTGGTACGCATAGACGACTGCCGAGAGTTGCTCGTTTTTGGTCTCGATGAGCATCATGCGGGCTTCCATCATTTCGCGCTGTGCGAGTAGCACCTCGATATATTCGACGCGAACATTTTGGAACAGATTGCTCGCGCTGACGACGGATGACTCCAACGCAGCGAGTTGCTGTTTTTTGATTTCGATGCTCTTCGCGTAGTTATCGACCTTGTTAATCTGGTTGATAACTTCGGTGTAAGCGTTGATGACCGTTTGTTGGTAGTCGTAAACGGCCTGTAGCTGTCGCGCGTTTGCCGAGGCGTACTCGGCCTTGATGGCCGCCCGGTTGATGAGCGGTCCGACCAAATCGCCAGCCGCGTTGTAGATCAGCGACTCGGGGCTGATGAACAAGTAGCGAGTGTTGAAGGCCTCGTATCCGGCACCAGCCCTGAGGGTGAGCGAGGGATAGAACTCGGCGCGGGCCACACGCACATCGAGTCCGGCAGCCGCCATTTCTCGTTCGGCTTGGCGAATGTCGGCACGGTTCTGCAACAGTTCCGAAGGAACGCCGACGTTGAGCGCACGAAGATCGAGGTCGATATAGTCGACCGGCATCCGCGGCACCGGTTGTGGATAGCGACCACACAAGAAATTGATGCGGTTTTCGGTTTCGATAATCGCTTGTTGAATGATAAATCGTTCGCTCTCGTTCTTGCGTACTTCTGCCTGAAAGCGCTGGACAGCCAGCTCCGAACCGCGCGCCGCGTCTTTCATCGCTTGCGACGTTTCGAGGCTCTTTTGCTGGATTTCGACTGTTTTGTTCAGCGTATCGAGACGGTTGTCCAGCGCCAGCAATTCGTAGTAGTTTTCGGCCACCTCAGCAACGAGCCGGGTCACGACATAGTTCTGTCCGTCGATAGTGCCGAGGTAACGCAGCGCGGCCGAGTCCCTCGCATTGCGGAGCTTTCGCCAAATGTCGACTTCCCAAGTGACTTCGGTCGCGACTAAGAAGTTGGGAAGTGGTTCGGGGAAACGTTTGT
>JBGSWC010000178.1:0-14281 GCA_041752635.1 Pirellulales bacterium
GCGAACGGTGGCTCGCTGTGGGTCAATCCAGTGGGCGACGACTTGGGTGGGCGCGCCGAGATCAACAGCCTGCTTGCACTCCCCCCTGTTGGCGACAACGAACCTACTGAGGACGAACCCGACGCGAATTTGAGTGCCGAGACTTGGCGATTCGTTAATATCGAACCGAATCGCGAGTCAAACGAAAACTCCGAAGCACCGTTGACACTTTCGATTCCTGGTTCAATCGCTGAGGGGGAAGATCGACCAGTTGTGCCGTCACGCCCCGACCGTCCCCGGGTCTACAGCGATGGCTGGTTCGCCGAACGGCAAGTCGGCTTTGGGCGAGTGGTCGCATTCGCACGCTCGATTCAGGAAGTGCCAAATCGATTCAGTGAGCGACAGAAAGATACTGCCGTCGAAATGTGGAACGACCGCAATTGGGTCATGCGGCATGGTCTCGCCACTGACAGCGCAAACGTCGACTTCTCGAACTGGCTCGTGCCGGGCGTGGGCATCGCGCCGGTTGTCGAGTTCCAAGTTCTTATCACGCTGTTCGCGCTGGCGATTGGTCCGCTCAATTATTGGCTGCTGTGGCGCGCGAAGCGGCTGCATCTGTTGGTGGTGACCGTTCCGGCTGGCGCGCTCGCACTGACCGCTGCGTTGCTCGTTTATGGAGTCATTTCCGACGGCGTGCGGAGCAAAGTGCGCGCCCGGTCGGTGACACTGCTCGATCAAACCGCGGGCGAGGCGACAACTCACACGCGGCTCAGTTACTACGCTAGCTTCGCCCCGGCTGAAGGGCTGCGATTCACCGACCAAACGGCCGTTTACCCCATCAGCCCCGGCTACTACGAGCGTTATGCCTACAGCAGCCGATTCGCGAAGCTGGAAATGGACTGGATGAATGGCCAGCAACATCTTTCGCGCGGTTGGCTCCGCTCGCGCACGCCGACACAGTATTTCACCCAGGCGACTCGCGAAACCGACATCGGTGTCGAGTTCGCGCAATCGGGCGACGAGCTCTCGGCGACCAACAATTTGGGCCAAGCCATCGAACTACTGCTCGTTTGCGGCCAAAACGGCAAATGGTACTTCGCCGAAGAAGTGAGCGAAGGCGAGAAGACCGACATGCCCACCGTCGAGAAAATTGAACTCGTCCAACGGTTTCGAACGTGGATGACCGAAAACGCTCCCAAGTTTCCGACTGCTGTCGAAGCGAACATGAGCGTCTCGAATCGCTATACGCGTCGACAAAATCGGCGGGAATACATGCAACTCAACGGCGATTTCGATTACTCGGGCGTCGGCATGGACGACAACCTCATGAACGAACAGATTCAGACTTGGCTCGGCAGCCTCGGGGGCGAACCGCTTGACCTCGCGCCGGGCAGCTACATTGCCATCTGCACACGCGCGCCAATTGCCGAGCTAGGCATCGCGGGCGTGCTCGAAAAGGGAAGCATGCATCTGATTGCCGGAAAGTGGGGCAAGCCTTGAGTCACCCACAAATCGAAGTCCGCAATCTGCATCGCACTTTCGGCGACACCCACGCGGTGAACGACATTTCGTTCGAGGTCGCCGCCGGCGAAGTGCTCGGCTACATCGGCCCCAACGGCGCGGGCAAGACCACCAGCATGCGCATTCTGGCGACGCTCGACGAACCGACCACGGGCGACGCATTTATCGACGGCTTTTCGGTCGTCGAAGACCCCGACCGAGTGCGTCGTCGGCTGGGCTTCATGCCCGACTATTTCGGCACTTACGCCAATGTAAACGTCCACGAGTACCTCGACTTCTTCGCCCGCGCTTATGGTCTGCGGGGCAAAGAGCGAACCGATGCGATCGGCTTTGTCAAAGACTTCACCGGCCTCGACAAACTCGAACAGAAACCGATCGATGGGCTCAGCAAAGGAATGAAGCAGAGGCTCTGCCTGGGCAGAACCATGATTCACGATCCCTCGGTAA
The DNA here is from genome assembly GCA_041752635.1 of Pirellulales bacterium. Lineage (GTDB taxonomy): Bacteria > Planctomycetota > Planctomycetia > Pirellulales > Lacipirellulaceae > JBGSWC01. The sequence goes on from JBGSWC010000178.1 coordinate 1,948, forward strand.
TGGTGATGGACGAACCGGCCGCCGGGCTCGATCCACGGGCGCGAATCGAGCTGCGCGAAATGATCGGCCGGCTGGCCGACATTGGCAAAGCGGTGCTGATAAGCTCACACATTCTCACCGAGCTGGCTGAGGTCTGCCACCGGGTGGCCATCATCGAACAGGGGCAGTTGTTGGCGGTTGGTTCGGTCGATGAAATCAGCGGCAAGTTTGAGACGCAAGCCGTGGTTGAGGTAAGATTTGTGGGCGATGTCGAAGCGGCCCACAATTGGCTCGTCTCGCGCGACGACCTGCTCGATGTTCGCAAACACAACCGCGGTGTCGCGTTCCGCCATGCGGGCGACGAAACGAGCCAGGCCGACTTGCTGAAACAGATGATCGAAGCCGGGCTGCAAGTCGTCGAGTTTCGCTGCCAGACAAAGTCGCTCGAAGATGTCTTTTTGCACGTCACCCAGGGACGAGTTCAATGAGCGCGGCCGCCGTAGAATCCGACGCGATCGAGAACGAATCGACATTGTCAGCCCGCGTTGTGGCGTGGCTGCAGCCATGGCTTGTGCGGATCGAAGAGAAGTTCAACTACGTTGGCGACTACCTCAATCCGATCGTCGTCAAAGAGACTCGCCAGGCGCTCAAAAGTCGTCAGTTTGTCTTTACGTTTGTCGCCCTGCTGATTGCCTGTTGGCTGATCACCATCATTGGCGTCGCGATGATCGGCCCCGGCATCTATTACAGTGCATCGGGCGGCATGCTGCTGATGTGGTATTACTACGTGCTGCTCTTTCCTCTAGCGGTCATTGTGCCGTTCTCGGCGTTCCGATCGCTGCTCACCGAGAAAGAAGATAACACCTACGACCTGCTGACAGTCACCAGCCTCTCGCCCCGTCGCATCATCAACGGCAAGCTATCGAGCGCGATGATTCAGATCGGCGTTTACTTCTCTGCCATCGCGCCGTGCATCGCCTTCACTTATCTGTTGCGCGGCATCGATGTGCTGACGATCGCGCTGCTGCTCGCGCTGGCCGTGCTCGGTTCGATTGGTCTCAGCATGGTGGGACTGGTGTTTGCCGCAGCGGCCAAGCAAAAGTATGGACAAACGCTCATTTCGGTGGCGTTCGTGACGCTGCTACTTATCTGTTTCTCGATGTCGCTGAGGGGCGCAACGACCTTCTTGTTCGAAGGAATGCAGTTTGTGCAAGATTGGGAATTCTGGGCTGGAATGTCAGGTATTTTGACAGCCTACATCTGCATTTTCGCAAGCAGCTATTTCGCGGCGATCGCGATGATCACCTTCAGCGCGGCCAACCGCTCGACACCGCTCCGCTGGACGATGCTGCTGCACCAAGTCTGTTGGGTCGGTTGGTTTGCGTTCGCAATGTTCATTGATTCTTTCGACGAAGGTCCGGTAATTGGCTTCCTGCTTGCTGCGATCTACTGGTTTGTGGTCGGAACTCTGCTGACGGCCGAGCAACCGATCATGTCAGAGCGCGTGCGACGTGCCCTGCCCCAATCGCTCCTGGGCCGAGTGACGCTATCGTGGCTCGCGCCCGGTTCAGGAACTGGCTTTGGCTTTACGCTCGCCAACCTCACGACCTTGCTGGTCCTTGCCGTGCCGACGACGATATTCTTTGGCGATTTCAACTGGGGCACCGGACGGACTTTTTGCTACGTCGCCGCCATGTTCGTCGGCTGGGCCTACGTGGTCATTTACCTTGGACTGGGCCGGCTGTTCATCAACTTCTTGCGGCGGTATTCCAACATTTCGCTGCTGGCCGGGTTCATGGTTTCGGTGATTCTGGTCATCTTCGGCACGCTGACGCCGGTGATTATCCAAAGCTCGTCGCGCGTGTGGCAAAACGCCGGTTACACCTGGCTACAGGTGACCAACCCTTTCTGGTCGACGGTCAATATTCTCGAGAATCGCTCGACCGCCGTTACCCTGTGGTTGCTGCCACTCACACTGGGCGTGGCCGTGTGTGTGATACTGCTCAACCTTATGGGAATGGCCCGCGAACTGAGGCAAACCCGCATCGCCTTACCTGGGCGAGTGGTCGAAGACGAAGCCGAACTGCACCCGGTGGTCGAAGTAGCGACCAGTCCGTGGGACCAACCGGATGAAGGTTAGAGGGCCGTCACACCCCACCGAGCATGTTTGAGAGGTCATTGCCGACGCTTATTTCTGTTGGCGACTGCTCGGATTACGACGATGACCGCGACGAAGTAACAATCCTTATCGCCAGCGTTGCTGAGTACGCAAAATTGCTTGCTGACGCTCGCTGACGACCTGTGTTGGCTCTTGGGAATGACTCAAAAATAACTTCGGGATTTGATTAACCGCAGAGGCCGCAGAGAACTCGGAGAAGTTTGTAGGAACACTGATCGACGTTGATTATCACCACCGCGTAGAGGCATGTCAGAGTTGTCGTTGGGTTGGAACAGCGCCAGTTCGCGATGCAAGCGATTCCAGGGAACGCCGATGGACGCGGGCCGATGGACGCGGATCATCGCGGATCATCGCGGATGGATTTTGATGAAAATTGCGATGAATGCCGATAGTGGCACTTCCTTGGGCTTAAGCCCTTTAGCGAACTAGCCTTCAACGTGCGACGAAGGATGACTATCCGCGTGCATCAGCGTTTATCCGCGTTCCCTCGATCAACGACTTCAGGGTGTCCAGCTAACGCTTGTGTTTGCTGCGGATCAGCGATGACTCATGCTGCATTCTCCGCGTTCTCGGTGCTCTCTGCGGTTAATTCTTGATGTCGGTCATCGAGGGAATGGCCATGGTATTCTTGACCCGTTCCGTGGCGCACAAACCGGTCGACGAACGCCGCACCGGCTCCTCCTGAACGGTCTTCTCGAACCGCGTAAACTAATTCACGCGGTGTGTCGTGGCATTCAGCGAATAAGCCGTGCCGTTGGCCGTCGGGTTCGTCGGCAGGCCATTGGGGAAGTAATGGGGATCGGTCTCGATGTCCGACAAGTCGTCGGCGGGCCACGCCCCTTTTTCAAGATGCCAACGCTCAACGGCTGCGTTGATCGTCGCTCTGTTGTGGTCGTCGATCTTTGTCATGGCGGCATGGCTCGACACCGTGACACGCGGAACAATGATGGCCGCAATGATCCCTAGAATGGTCACGACGGCAAAGAGCTCCATTAACGAAAAGCCCCTTTCATTCTGCTTGCGTGCGAACATTGGGTTGTTCCTCTGTTATCTCAACAGTGCGCAAAATGGATTCGACTCTGCCACGTGGCTACGTGCATGCAAAATCATAACTCAGAATTTGACTGCATTCGGCGTTACTCGATCTTTTGCAAAATCCTTGGCTGTCACCAACGACCCGATCGCTGGTTGTATCGAATGCACAGGTTATTCGGCCACGGGCCCTTGTGTGAGCGGTTTAATCGATTCCCACCAAGAAGTCGACGACGCCCGCCACGATCCCCTCGGGGACGGGCGGTCCTGTGCAATCGTGAGACGGCTAGGCCGAACAAACGGGCGATTTCGAATCGTAGAGTGCTCGCAACACGTCGACCCGCGAAATGAGCCCAATGAGTTTGCCACCGTCGACGACTGGCAGACGCCGCACGCGATGAATGATGAATTGGTCGGCGATGCGGCTGACATTCTCGTCCATTTCGACGCCAATGACGTCACGTGTCATGTGTTCGGCGACGGTCTGCTCGGTCATTCGCTGGTCGTAAGCCATCGCCAGTAACGCAAACTCGGTGATGACACCCACCAAAAAGCCAGCGGAATTAACGACCGGCAAGCCGCTCACGCGGCGTGCAAGCATCAGTTCGATGGCTTCGTTAATGGTCGCTTCTGGACGCACGGTAACAACGCCCGTCGTCATAATCTGTTCAGCCGTAATCATTGGAATTCGCTCCCACGCTAAGTGTCTGGTTGACATTCCCACCGATTCGCAACCAGGGGAACTTCCATAGCAAAGTTAGCTTGCGTTTTAGCGAGACAATTGAATCGCGTTCAAAACTTTTCGGGGTAAAATAGAGCAATGCAAACGCACTGATCGCTACAGCAATCACGAGGCTCCACAGTCACGAGGCACCATGTCAGCGGTCAGAACTCGCATCCAAAAGCATACGACGACCGGTGTGTGGGGTCGCGCGGCGTTGGCTTTTCGGGGTTACAACCAAACAAACTGGGGACGCACTCCCGAGCTTTATGCGCATGCGATTTATCGCCCGACGATCGCAAAGTGGCTCGCGCGAGCTGGCGACATCTGTAGCCGCTCAATCGGAAAACCAGTTGATTTAATTGCGAGGCTCGACAAAGGCGACGAACCGCTGCTGGCCGACTACAGCGAAGCTGTCGCGATCGTGATGGGTGTCGAGATGGCTCAGCTCGAATTGCTGGAGCAGCATTCTGGTTTTTGCGTGAGCGACGCGAGGCTTGCGTTCGGCTATAGCCTAGGCGAAGTGATTGCCATCGCGGCGGCGGGACTCATGGAATTCGACGAAGCAATGAGCGTGCCGCTGACGTTGGCGGCCGATTGCGCGGCGCTTGCCGAGGATTGCACGATGGCGATTGTCTTTTCGCGTCGCGAAAAAATCGCCGAAGATGATTTGGCGCTCATATGTCTCGAAATCACGTCGCGCGGAGCGGGCACCATTGCCATTTCGGCCGTGTTGTCGCCGAATAGTTATTTGGTGATTGGCCAAGGTGGAGCTGTTGATCTGCTGGAGTCGCAAAGCCGCGAGCGGCTGGGGAAACGGGTGAGCATTCGCCGCAACCCCGACAAGTGGCCGCCGCTGCATACGCCGATCGTTCGTCAGCGAAATGTGCCCGATCGTGCGTCGGTGATGATGGAGACGATGATGCTCGTCCACGATCGACCGAATCCGCCGGTCTTCTCACTCACGAGTGGGCAAGCCAATTACGGGCCGCTCACCGCTCGCGAGATTCTCCGCGATTGGGCCGACCATCCTCAGCGATTGTGGGACGCAGTGCGGTTCGTGCTCGATTCCGACATTCAAACGGTCGTTAACGTGGGCCCCGCCCCCAACGTCATTCCCGCCACGTTCACGCGACTGGCCGAAAACGTGGCGCAACAACTCGGCCAAGCCACCTGGCAAGGCTACGGAACCTGGGCCATGGCGAGCCTCGCTGCGCGTCGTTGGCTTGCGAATCTATTGCCCCGCGACAGTTCGCTGTTACGAGCACCGCTGCTCAAACAAGTGATCCTCGAAGATTGGCTGTTAGAAAACGCGCCCTCGGCACCCGAAAAGCCAGCTACTGCGCCGAGCTTCCGCTCGTAGTAGATTTAGTTAAAAATCCCGGCATTCGAAATCGACGACGTAGCCGGCGGGCCTTGCTTTTTCAATCGGCTGGAAATGGAGGTTTGACAACCTCGACTACCTTTCGCGATTGAGATATTTTTTTGGAATTTTTGGAGCTACGCACAATTGGGCCGGAAAGAAATTTCTCCCCAACCGTTGCCGGGTAACGGAAGTCCCCCCAACAACACAGTTGGGAAAAGTTAGTTCCGACCGGCGCATCGATGACGCGATCTTCGTCGGTGTCGATCCCATGTAGATAAGGACCATCGAGATCATGGCGGTTGCCGCTACTGGCTTGTCCAGCAGCGAGAATCAAGCACCAAGTTCGTGTAAACCGGCGGCGAGAACAATGCGCATCGCCAGCGGAATTTGCAATGGTTGCGTGTCCGCTAATTGGAGTCCGGAATTGGGATCCCGTTGTGCAGGCATGCACAGAATTGCGATCCGGTCGATGGTTGCGCCGCGTCTGCATTTAGCTGACAACGACGATCTCAAAATCACCCTCTTTGCGTTCCACCTGCAATCCAACATCTCTTCGGTGTCGATGAAGGACGACCTCTGCGACGCCGCCGGGCACTCTAAGGTTACGGATGTGTACGCGCTGGAGGAATTCCGGCAACATCGGGCGAGTGAACTTGATCTGATCGCCATGAGGGCTGAATGTCAGTCCCAGAACCGACTGCAACAGCAGAAAACAGGCGCCGCAAGCCCACGCCTGCGGGGAGCACGCAACGGGCCACGGGGTCGGGCCAAATCCGGTCGTCCGTTCGAAACCACAGAAAAGTTCCGGCAGCCGGTGAATCGGGCTTGCTAATGCGGCGTCGTAAAGCCCGGCCAAGATCGTCGACGCTTGTTCTTTGAACCCGTACCTCGCCAGCCCTGCTGCGGCAATCGAAGTGTCGTGTGGCCAGACCGAGCCGTTGTGGTAGGACATGGGGTTATATCTAGGTTCACCGTCGAAGACTGTTCGCACCCCCCAGCCGTTAAACGCGGCATTGCTCATGAGCGATCGCGCCACCGGCTCGGCAAATTCTTCGTCAACGATTCCACAATAGAGCAGGTGTCCGGTATTCGAGGTCCGCACCTCGCAGGGCCGCTTATCGCCGTCGAGCGCGATAGCGAACGTTTGAATCGGAGAGGACCAGAACGACTCGTTGAATCGTCGTTTCAGCGCCTTCGCTTCCATCTCCCACACCTCGGCTCTATTGTCTTCGCCTAGCGCGCGAGCGATTTCGGCGGCCGCAAGTTTTGCATCATAAACGTAGCCTTGAACTTCGGCGACCGCGATTGGCGACGGGGCGTCGCGACCATCGCTGTGAAAAATTGAATCGTGCGAGTCTTTCCAACATTGGTGCAACAGACCGGTCGCGCTGTGCGATTGATATTCAACAAAGCCGTCGCCATCGCAATCACCATACTCGTCGATCCAAGCGATGGCTCGACCGATGTTACTCCAAATGGTGCGGATGAACTTCAAGTCGCCCGTTCGACGGTAATAGGCCCCGGCGAGCATCACAAACAAGGGCGTGGCGTCGACCGTGCCGTAATACAATAGAAACGGGACCTCGCCTGTCGCCGCCATCTCGCCGTCGCGTGTTTCGTGAAAGATTTTGCCGGGCTCGGCTTCCGCCGCGTAATCGATTTCGTTCGCCTGCTTGGCGGCGAGAAAGCGCAACGTTCCCCTCGCTAAATCTGGCATGATCCAAACAGTTTGCAGAGCGGTGATCAACGCATCTCGTCCGAATGGCGTCGAAAACCACGGCACACCCGCGTACGGGAACGGGCCGCAAACTGTTTCGGTAGTTAGCATCGCCAAATCGGCACGCGAACGCGAAATCCACTCGTTGCACCGTTCGTTCGAAGTCATTATCTCCGCGTTCCAATCGCCGTCGTCACTTTCGGTCGATACTGGGCGCAATTGCACGCCACTTGCACCCGGCGAATCACTTAACGACGCTCGTGCGGTATAGGTACAAACCTCGCCGGCCGACAGCGATAGCGTTCCGGTGAAACGTCCATTCCTCGCACGGGGACTGTCGAAACGACCATCGAACTCGAACGTTACTGTTCGGTCCTTGCCATCGACGCCGTGATACTCGATAGCAAGGCTCGTCGGCGACACGACAATCTCTGGGGATTTCGTGCCACGCAGGCGTCTGGGGGCACCCCGGATTTCGAAGATGTCCGCAAAATCGCCGTTCAAGCGGTAATCTATCGCCAGTTCGATTCGTTCGGCTGAATAGTTTGCGAGTCGCACCTCTTCGACAAATTTGCCATCTAGCACACGCAGCGTTCGCGCAAGATGCAGTGATCCGTGTGGCAAAATCTGACCGTCGCCGAAACGCACGTCGGCCGTAGTCATCTGTACGACAAGCGAACTGTTATCCTTCGCAACGCTCATGTCGAGCAGCACCGGGCGGTGAGAGTTGATCAGCAGCTCCCACTGAGAAATGTACCGCGTCCCCTTGTGATAGACACCATGCTGCATCCCTTCTTCAGACGTCACCGTTCCCGCACCGTCAATTACGGCAAACGTGTCGGCCGTCTTGAGCACTTCGGAACGCGATACCGAGCGTTCCGAAGGACTGATGCCGAGCGGATCATCTTGAAACCGCTCGGGGGGGCCGTGGTCAGCATCAATGGATAGACCACCTTCCGAGTTGGTAGAATTCACACCCAGAACAATTTCATCCTTATCATGCATTGGCCACTCCGTTGTGTTGACATTTAGAGCAGCGGACGTCCCTGTAACGCGGCACTACTCGATGGCGAGTGATTGACGGTCGCTGAACCATTCTCACTCATCCCGGCATCGATGACGCCAGCCGGCGGGTCGACAGAAGGCCAACGCCGATAGATTTGCGATGCGCGTCGCGTCTCTGTTAACTTCGCGTAAACATCTAAGTACCGTTCGGCCATTCTCGGTATCGAGAAGTTATCCTTACAGTGTTTGCGGCAGGCTGCTCGATCGATCTCGTCAATTCGATCAATCGCCCCCACAGCCTCGTCGACGGTGCGGACGACAAAGCCTGTTACACCATCCCGCATCACTTCCGATACCGAACCGCGCTCGAATGCGACGACGGGCGTTCCACATGCCATCGACTCGGCCATCACCAATCCAAATGGCTCTTCCCAGTCGATAGGGAACAGTAAGGCTTTGGCACCACCCAACAGTTTGTATTTCTCCGCGTCGTTGACTTCGCCGATAAACTCAATCAGCGGATCGTCGAGCAAAGGCTTGACCCGTACTTCAAAGAACTCTTCATCGACACGGTCGACCTTGGCCGCTATTTTGAGCGGGATTCCTACTCTCTTGGCGATCTCGATAGCGGCTTCCGGATTTTTCTCGGGCGATATCCGCCCAAGAAACGCCAGATAATCTCCCGCTTCTGCGCGGAAATGCAGGGGATCGGTTGGGACGCCGTTGTACACGGTCCCGACCCAATTGGCTTCCGGCAGCGGGCGACGTTGCGAGTCCGAAATCGATACGACCGAGATCTCGTTGAATTCGATGAACAACTCGGAAAGATCGGGTAAATCGAGTCGGCCGTGGAGCGTCAACACTTGCGGCGTGCGAACGTTTCGCCACACCGGAAAGTAACCAAAATCGGTGTGGAAATGGACGATGTCGAATTTGGGAGCTAGCCGAACGACTTCGGCCAACTGCAGAGTGTGGCAAATTACGTGATCTCGCATGGATGTCGAAAGCCTGAGCGACTCGTCAACCACTGCCACATGGTCGGCAGACGTGAGCGAATCGCCGCTAGCGAACAACGTTACGTCGTGGCCCTGTCTGACGAGCTCTTCGGTGAGGTTATGAACTACCCTTTCGATTCCGCCGTAGCCGTGGGGGGGCAAACTTTCAGTCAATGGTGCTACCTGAGCTATTCTCATCTGTTGACCTTTGTTGTTCACTTATTCGTGGGCGTCATAGACGACAATTGTTTATCTGGAATTGCATTTCCCGAATGCAAATGCCGTTCCATTGCAACAAAGCCCCACTGCTAGCAATCACCATGGACGCAACCCGATCTGCCGCGCCATTGTAAGATTGTGTCGCAGCCGACAGTGACAAAGAAAAGAGACCAAGCAAGGCGAGATTCACAGGCCTTGGCAGCAATTGATCCCGAGTGAGCGAGTCGCAAACAGCCCACTGGTGTGACACAAACCGCAAACTGAGCCAGCTATCAATGCCATTAACATTTCCCTGACCCATTACGGCAACACGACTTGCTTCAGTCCGCGGCGGGTTTTTTTGCACGAGCTTATATTGCTTATATTGCTTTGGTCGGCGTTCGCGGACGCGGGCTTTGTAGCGGCCGGGGCGGAGTCGGTTCTCCACCAAAGCCGAAAGCACGCTCCCCTTTGACGGCGGTCTGCAACTAACGCACTGGGGCATTGAAGCTGCGCTCAGAAACGAGGGCAGGTCAATTTACGCCTTCAAGCCACTTGGCAAGGCTTATGGCACCAGGGCCATAGCGAGCCTCGCGGCGCGTCGGTGACTAGCGAACCTGCTACCGCGTGACAGTTCGCTGCTACGTGCACCAATGCTGAAACAAGTCATCCTCGAAGATGGGCTCATCGACAACGCGCCCTCCCCGCCCGAAAAGCCACCTACTACGCCGAGCTTCCACTCGTAGTGGATTTTGTTAAAAATCACAGCATTCGGGATCGACGACGACGTAGCCGGCGGGCCTTGCTTTTTCAATCGGCTGGAAATGGAGGTTTAACAACCTCCACTACCTTTCGCGCTTGAGGTGCATTTTTGGCTCCGCACAATGGCCAAGAATCATTGTAGAAATCGGCCACGCGGTAGCTTAAATTCGGGGGGCACGCTAGCGCTGTTGGCGTGAGCGAGTGTGCCTGTCGATCATGTGACCGGCGGGGGCAGGATGACTGGGCAAGTAATGAATTGTGGGCGACCGATTTTGACGGAAATTCACTTAAAATCCCCGACTTTTGTACCTCTCGATAGCGTTAAGGCTTATGAATCAAGGGGTTTTTCGCCCCGAGGGGGTGCAAAAGTCGGCGATTTATGCACGTCGTTCGATTTTTCGGAAGCGCGACAAAATTCGAAGCAAGCAGGGGGCCGAAATAAAGCGACTTTCGATTGACAAAAACCTTGGCGTGATCGAAAGTAGAAGCTGCACGGTTCCGCAACCGCAGCATTCGTCTAACAAGCATTGGTGCCTAATGAGCCGCAACCCTATCGTCTTGCTTGCAACTGCTCTCGTGCTGTTCGCATGGGGCGGCAGTTCAGAAGCTGGGACCTATCAATTCACAGGTCCAGCCGTCGCGCCTCATGTCGGTCCCGTCGTCGCATTGCCCCAATGGATTCGTGGCAAAGAAGTTTCGTTCGACAACGACCGCGACGCGATGACCGGTCTCTCGATGCCAGGACAGATAAATCCATGGGACGGAAATGGCGGGCTAGCGAATGGCCGATTGCTGCAACCAACGACCAACATTTCGTCGCCACCCGGTTTTCAGATCGACGCCATCGCGGTCCACGTCGATACGTTGACACCCGACCTGTTGGCCGACAATGCGCACTTGTTGTTTTCGATCGACGATCGCGCACACACATCAACGGGTGGGGCGATCTCGATTCCCTTGATCGGACCGCTCACCACCACGGGCGGACTCACGATTGGCGGGGCGGCGGAGATTAGTTTCGAGCAAGCGGGCAACTTTGCCGCGGTCGCCACCACCGGTGTGTGGGCAACGGCCTCGCAGATTTCGAATATGCTCGATCCGGCGGATCTCGACGGACTCGACTTGTTTGGCAACGAACCAGTGACCGCAGCGAATGCTGCTGGATCGGGTGACACCAACAAGTTTTCGGTCGACTCTGATGCGGCGGCCACCACCACAATGGGAGCATTCGCGGTGTGGGATTACAATCAGCTCACCGGGGTGACCTCGGGCTACCTGGCTCATGCGGCGATGACTTCGGCAGTGCGTAGTTTGTTGGCGATTCCGACCGCAGGGGGCCCCGACGATGCTGCTTTTAATCTCGATGCTCTGATGGTTTACGAAGCGTTAGGCGGAAGCTCCCGTGTGTTCGAGGACGACGATATCGTCGTTTTCAGCATCCAGCAAATCGTGAATCCCAGTGGCGGTTTTTGGGCGACTGGTAGCGAATTGTTTGTGCTCGACGGAACGGGAAACATCGACTACCTCACGCACGGCGGCCACGTTTGGGACAAACAGTTCGCCGAGCAGTTCTTGCAACTTCAAGTCGGTGGCGACTTGGTGCAACTCGACCTCAACGCCCTCGAAGCAGTCGGAACTCCCGAGCCTTCGACTGTCGTATTAGCGGGACTTGGCATCGTTGGCGTCGTTGCTTTCGGTCGCCGCCGCAGTCGTTAGAGGGTCCGACGCTAGCGGCAACCGAAACGCGGCCGCTTCAAGGTTGTTGCGAACGAGCAGCAAATCGCCGGCGAGGGCTGGGTTATTCCAGGTGATTCCCTCGGGCGTGAGCATCGGCATCGCGGCGAGTTCTTCGTATTTATCGGGACTCGCGCGAATGAGTATCCCTTCCCCTTCTTCGCTCAGCACGAAAATCAGGTCGCCGATGAGGATATTTTGCCCATGACCAATGGCGGGGTTACGTCGCTTTTTCCACATGCTCTTGCCCGTTTCGAGTTCAACGCACTGGGCCGAGATATCGTCGATGGCGTAGACGAGGCCGTCGCGAACGAGCACGTTACTGAACTTCGTTTTTAACACCGGCTTCGACCAGAGTTCTCCCGCGGTCCAGTTATCACCATCGCGCGTCACGGCGAGCAGCTTCGAACCGGCACCATATCCTTTTGATAGCAACACGCGATCGCCAGCGAGCGGAACCGGTTGCGAACACGAGGCATCGCCGCCGGAACTACCGGGCCAGTCAACCTGCCAGAGTTCTTTTCCATCGTCAACAGCGTAGGAGGTGAAAAAGTTTTCTTCGACAGCGAGAATCTGGTCGACGCCGGCGATGGTCGCGCGGACGGGCGACGCGGAAGAGCTCCGGCGCGAAGTAGGGGATGCCCTT
>JBGSWC010000179.1:0-10506 GCA_041752635.1 Pirellulales bacterium
CGCCCCCACGGCTCAAAGGCCGATGGTGTGCCTGCAATCGCTAGCGCTATCTTGTCGCACCCTACTTGCAATTCTCCACCTTCAAGCGACAACACTGCGATTAGCGATTGACCCCATCGCGCGGCGACTTCTATACTCCGCCGCCCCATCAGGGGGACACCGCGCGCGGTTGCGCCGGTGCGAAACTCGTCACGCGGCAAGGACGGCGCGTCTCATCACTGGCTATCGAAACATTGCGAAGTTCGCTTGCGCGTTCGCCATTGCGGTGTCGCTCGTTTCGCTTTGCGCGCCAGCGGCTCGGGCCGAGGTGTTCGGTCCTAGGCCCGACGCCCACCAGCCGATCTCGCTTGCTGCCGACGAGGGGTCGCACTGGACCGAAGGCGAGTACGAGGTGTGGCACCTGGCGGGCGACTGTTTGCTCGTGCAGGGTGAACAACGCATCGAAGGCGATCAAGCGATCGTGTGGTCGCGCGAAATGCCCGGAGTCGACGGTGGCTCGCCCGTCTTCGAATTGATCGCCTACGTCGCCAGCGGTAGCGACCAGCCGGTCCGCGTCGCGTTCACGACCGAAGGTGAAGCGGCGAGTCGACAAACCAGCAAAGATTGGTTCGGCAAACTCTACACGTTTCGCTATCCACGCTGGCGCGTTGTGAAACAGCACTCGCCCACACAAAATCGCCCGGCCGTTTACCAACAAGCCGACGCAGCGTTCCGCGCCCGATCCGAACTATTGTTGGCTCCCGAACTGGTCGCGCCGACGACAGAGGCGGCATTCGGCACATCGTCGTCGCAACCGATTGAGCTAGCTCAGTTCGGCCAGACGATGATTGCCCCTCCAGCGGCCGACCCCAACGCGGGCGTCAACGTTCGCCGGGTGATGATTCTCTCGCGAAGCGACGCACTGGCCGATATAGAGTTTAAAGAACTCGCCAGTGGTGAAAGCGTGGCGGTGGCCTCCGGCGGCGTCAATGTTGTCGTCGAAGGACTCTCAGCACCGGGGCTACCGGCAAGTGTTGGCTCGGTTGACAAACTCGACCTTGAAGCCGATCGAGTCGTGATTTGGACACAAGGGGGCGCGCTGAGCGGCCGTTTCGAACAACGGGGCGACGTGCCACTGGAAGTCTACATGGAAGGCAACATTGTCTTCCGGCAAGGGGATCGCACAGTCTATGCCCAGCGCATGTTCTACGACGTTCGCCGTCGCGTCGGTGTGATTCTCGATGCCGAGTTGCTCACACCGCTGCCACCCACCGAAGAGCAAATTTACCCTGGCCTGGTGCGGCTCAAGGCGGGTGTCATTGAGCAACTCGACGCTTCGCGGTTTGTGGCTTACGACGCACTCATCACGACCAGCCGCCTCGAAGTGCCCAGTTATCACCTCGGTGCCGACGTGATTTCGTTTCAAGACAATCAGCAGCCAGTCATTGATCCCTATACGGGGGGACAAGCGGTCGATGCGGCGGGCACTCCACTTTCGACTGGCAGCCGACTGGCCCAAAGCGAGGGTAACAAGGTCTTTCTTAACAGCATTCCAATTTTCTATTGGCCTCGCTTCTCGACCAATCTCGAAGAGCCGACGTTCTATGTCAACAACATTCGCATCGGCAACGACTCAGTATTCGGGTTTCAAACGCTTGTTGGCTTCGACATGTTTCAGTTGCTGGGCGTTCAAGATCCCCCCCCCGGCGTCGATTGGGACTTGAGCCTCGACTATCTGTCGCAGCGTGGCTTGGGTTTCGGGACCACAGTCGATTACACGACCGATCGTTTCTATGGTTTCGAAGGACCGACGACCGGACTCTTCGACATGTGGGCCGTCGACGACGAAGGGCTCGACAACCTTGGCTTCGGGCGTCGTGCTGTGACACCCGAAGCCGAGTATCGGGGCCGGGTGTTTTGGAATCACATGCAGCGAGTCGAGAACGGATTGCTGGCCGGCTGGACCGCGCAAGTCGAGGTTGGATTGCTGAGCGATCGGACATTCCTCGAGCAATACTACGAACAAGAGTGGGACAATCGCAAAGACGAAATCACCGGCATTCGCCTCCGCCGGGTTCGCGACAACCGGTCGCTGATGATCGAATCGAATATTCGTGTCAACAATTTCTTTACACAGACTCAATCGCTTCCTCGTCTCGATCACTGGATGATTGGCCAAAGCGTGTTCGGCGATACGGTGACCTGGAATACGCACACGAGCGCTGGATATCTCAATCTGAAGACGGCGACGCCTGCGACTTCGCCCCAGCTTGCGCCCATTTTCGAGTACATGCCCTACGAGCAAAATGAAGCGGGGTTTGGACTCGCGGCTCAAGGCGAGCGGGTGTTGACGCGGCAGTCACTCGACCTCCCACTCAATTTCGCGCCCGTCAAAGTGGTGCCCTATGTGCTGGGCGAAGTCGCCCACTGGGGCGAAGCCCGCGACGGCAACGATTTGCAACGGGCCTACTACCAAGCCGGCATTCGCGCGAGTGTGCCGTTCTGGACCGCCAATCCGCTCGTTCGCGATCCCGTGTTCAATCTTAACGGACTCGCCCACAAGGTGGTGTTCGAGATCGAGGCGTCGTTTTCGGAAGCAAACCGTGAATTCACCGAGCTACCGCTGTATGACGAAATCGACGACGATGTGATCGAAGAGATTCGCCGACTCCTGTTCTTCAACCCTTTTGGCGGTTCGCTCGCGGGGAGTTCCTTCAACCCTGGCCCGGCACCATCGTTTGTCGACCCGAGGTTCGATCCGAGGTTCTACCTGTTCCGCACCGGCACGCAAAGTTGGGTCAGCTCACCCGCTGCCGAAATCGTCGACGATTTGTCGGTCGTCAGGCTCGGCATGCGTCATCGACTGCAAACCAAACGGGGCGGGCCGGGACGCGAGCACATTATCGATTGGCTCACATTCGATTCCAACCTGACCTACTTTCCCGACTCCGACCGCGATAATTTTGGCGACGACTTTGGGTTGGCTGACTACGACTTTAGTTGGCACCTGGGCGACCGCTTCACGCTCGTCAGCGATGGTGCGGCCGACTTCTTCGCCGACGGGCTCAAGACCGTGTCGGGAGGTGTCGTCATTAATCGCCCCGAAGTCGGCAACGCCTATCTCGGCTACCGCTCGATCCGCGGCCCGTTCTCCGCCGACGTATTGACCGCCACGTTCAACTATCGCTTCAGCCCCAAATGGATTGGCTCGGCGACCTCGACGTTCGACTTCGCCGAGACCGGCAGCATCGGCCAGCGGGTCGCCTTCAGCCGCATCGGCGAATCGCTGATCGCCACGCTAGGGCTTAACGTCGACACGTCAAAGAACAACGTCGGCGTCAACTTCTTGGTCGAACCACGTTTCTTGCCCAACCTCAGCGTCACCAAGCAAACAGGCATCTACGTCCCGCCGACGGGATACTACGGGCTTGAATAAATAGCGCGGGCCGAAACGAGCGTACTCGCGCCGTTCGGGCAGCCAGAAAATGACGAAGCTCGAATGAGGAATGACGAACTATACGGGAAAACGCCTCGCTGCATCTTCGTCATTCGGATTTCGTCATTCGACATTTCCCAACTCATCCCTCAAACCGAATCTCTTTAATCTCAAACCGATTCAGTCCAGCGGGAACTTCGACTTCGGCTTTTTCACCCTTTTTCTTGCCTAGCAGTCCTTGGGCGAGCGGGCTGGCGATGTTGATCTTGCCGGTGTCGAGGTCTTCTTCCCCCGCGCCGACCAGCGTGAACTCCTCGGTGTCGCCAAAGTCGAGGTCTTTGACCACGACCGTACAGCCAAACACCACCTCGCCTTTGGGCAGCTTGCTGACATCAACAATGGTGGCCCGACGGAGTTTGTCTCTTAGCTCGTTGATTTTCGCCTGCAGCAAGCCCTGCGACTCGCGTGCACCGTGATACTCGGTGTTCTCCTTGAGGTCACCTTCTGCACGCGCCTCGGCAATGCGCTTGGCGATCTCGGGCATTAGGTCGTTTTCCATCACATCGACCTCGGCTTTGATCTTGTCATAGCCAGCGCGGGTCATCGGTACCAGTTCATTACTCATCGCAAACGCTCGTCTCAACTTGAAAAAGGGCTTTCGCCCGAAGCAAAACTAACCCGAAGCAAAACAAAACCGCTCGCGGGGGCGAGCGGCGTGGGGTTCCTATTTGAACAACGAAAAAGCGGGCGACGACCAGAAGGTGTGCCCGCAGGCCTTTATTGTTAGGCACAGACCGGGCGAAAGTAAACCCCTGTTGCCGAAAAATCTCCGTGGCACGATTCTCCGAATCGTGAATTCACCACTCGGAGAGTGGTGCCACGACAGAATGTGGGCTGGTAGACGGATTGGCAACAATTCGGAGAATTGCGCCTTTATAAACTAGCCACCAACCCTTCAGCGGCCGCGATGCCACTCAGCCAGGCCCCTTCGACACGGGGACCGCCACACCAGTCGCCGGCGACTGCCACTCGCAGGTTGGCATCAACAATCGCCCGCTGGTCTAATGGCTGCTCGGGCAATGCGTACCGCCAGCGATGGCCGGCCACGTCTATGCGAGCCGGAATCGCCGCGCCGGTTGCTTCGGCGAACGCCGTCAACAGTTCGGGAGTCACGTCGTCGGGGTCGCGGTCGATGTTCGCCTCCGACCACGCAGGCGACGCATGCAGCACCCAGCACTCGTTCGCCTCGCGGCCCGGCTTGCTGGTGTTGCGAGCGATCCACGAAAGGGGGCTCTCATTCACAAACGCGGCATCGAAATCAACCAGCACCCGGTCGGCAAACTCGACCATCACGGCCCAGCAGCCACTCATCTGCGCATTGCATTCGGCGGCGATCGCATACTCACCCAACAACTCGCAAGTCTGCAAGGGCGGCGCCGTGACGACAAGCCCATCGAACTCGCCAAGCGCGGCATCGTCGGCCATCAACTTCCATTGGTCGCCAACTCGCTCGACATAGGCAACTCGCACACCGGTGGCGACATCGAGCCCATCGGCCATGTGTTTGCCAATGCTGTTCATTGCCGGCGTGCCGACATAGCGAATGCGGTCCGAAGGATCGGCTCCGATTTGGCCGCGTGTGAGTGTGACGACGCGCGGACCCCACTCAGCAACGACTCCGGCGTCGATCCAACTGTGGACCACCGATTGAAACTCGGGGGTCTTGGCGGTGAAGTATTGCGCCCCATGGTCGAACCCTCGCCCGGTGGGCGAGCGGCGCGTCGCCATCCGACCGCCAACGCCGCGACCCTTGTCGAAGACGTTGACCGAGTGACCCGCGGCGACTAGTTGGCGAGCGGTGGTAAGGCCGGCCATGCCGGCTCCGATGATAGCGATGTTCAAGGCGTGGCTCTTCGCGAACGTGAGCGGACCCCTTGATCATAGTGCGCGAGGCTCTCGTGGGAAGCCGAACGCATCGGCCGATAACAACGCCTCACAACACAGCCAATTACGCCGCAGCCGATCGCATCGCCAGCCGATTGACATCGAAACGATTCCAATGCATTGGCACAATGTCGCCGCCGCCAAGTTTGGGGTCGGCGAACCACGGATCGGGCGCGAACACCTGGCCACCTCGCTGGCTTAGCCAAGCGCCCCACCAGCCGAACGAGCTGTTCGGAATTACGTGATGCGCGCAGCGGCTCATTAACCACAGGTCTTCGTGAGCCGGCGCGTCGCGGTCGATGTAGTGTGTTGGTGACGCGAACTGCAAATGCTCGCGGCACCAAGCGATGTCGTCCGAAAACACGAACAGCTCGAGGCCCGGCGTGGTTGCCTGAAGCTGACCAATGGCCGCGCGATAGTAATCGACCGTGCAGACCTGCATGAAGGGAATTGTCAGAAAATCGGTGCGGCGGACATGTATGGCCACCGATGTCGTCGCTTCGACTCGCTTGGTCAGTTCGCGAGTCGATGACGACAGTACACCGGCCGGCTGAAAACAATCGAGCAGTCTGTCACGGATTCCAGGGAAGAACGGCTCGCCCTGCCAGTAGCCTTCACAAAACGCATCGCTCGGCAGCGCGTGGTAGCGGGCGTGAAATTGCCAGGGGCGCTGACGAACCATGGCCAGTGGCTTCGACCCCCACAGATAGTTCTTCCAGCCCTTGCCCCCCACCTTGCGCGGGCATCGTTGCCTGATTTTGGGGGTCACGAACTCTGGGTCGATATTCCAGACCGAAAGCGCAAAGTCGCGGAGCGGATCGCTAGCAAACGACGCCGTCCCGTAGACGACCTCGCGGTTCTGAACGTGCTGCAGATAAGTTCCATAGGCAAACTGGTGCATTTGGTTGCCCAGCCCCCCCATGAGTCGAATGACGATCATTTCGCGATTCCGCGTCGAAGTATGCGTTCGTGTCGGAGCGAAGCTTAGCTAATCGCAGAGCACGGCCATAGAGCGATGCTGGGGTCGCGCGGCACGGACCCGATGCTAGCAGTCGCCGAAAGCTCCAAACCGTTGTTAATTAACGACTTAGGGCTCCCTTTGGACTTGCCAAACAAACGAAAGCGCGGTGTAATTCGTAACAAGCAAGGGACAAAGTCCCCCTCGCAAAACGGATTGGTACTTACACCGCTTATTTCGCAAGACGGACCGCATACCAGACAAGATGAAACGCTTAGGTAAATCGCAGTTGAAGAAAATCGGCAAAACCTGCCTATTTTACGGCGAAGTTGTCGGCTTCGTCGCGGCTTGGATCATTGCGCTGGTAGTGGTCGCCCGCCAACCGGCGGCCAACAAGTCGGTCCCGCCCGACCAATTCGCCGCCGCCAGCGACGTTCGTGAAACTCCGTAGTGCCGACTAAAGCGTAACAGCGGCTTGTGTCTGGGATTTTGAATCACCGAGTCACCGAGATCACAGAAAAAGATAGAATGCGAATGACTTCTCAGTGCTCTCAGTGACTCTGTGGTGAAACAGGAGCCACGTTACTCTCGACCCCTGTTTAATTCGACTCCCCAGCCACTTCCTGGTTCACTCTATCGGTCTCGTCGCCCGATGTTCGCTTGCGTAAGTAGAGCTTGATCGGTACTTCGGCGAAGTCGAGTTGGTCGCGAAAAGTGTTCAGCAAATAACGCCGGTATGTGTCACTAAATGCCGCCGGTTGGCTGCAGAACAGCACCAGTGTTGGAGGCTGTGTGGCGACCTGGGTGGCGTAGAAAATCTTCGGCCGGCGGTTTTGATACATCGGCGGAGGACTTGTCGCCACTGCCTCGCGGAGCATGCGATTGAGCGTGCCGGTGCTGACCCTCATCCGCGATTGAGCAAACAGCATCTGGGCGTGGTTCATCAGCGCTTTGACATTCTTGCCTGTCTGGGCCGTGATGAACGCAATCGGGGCGTACCGCGTCGTGCGAAACGTATCGTGCAAATAGGTGACCCATTTTTCGGTCGGCATCTGCTTGGCGAGCAAGTCCCACTTGTTTACGACAAAAATGATGGGCTTGTATTCTTCGGAGATGTAATCACAAAGCTGTTTGTCAACTTTGCCGATCCGCTCGCTGGCGTCGAGAAACAGCAACACCACATCGGCGCGGCGGATGCTCCGCTGGGCGCGGTGGGTGCCATAGAAGTCGATGTCGTTCTGGCGACTCTTGGTCTTGCGTAAACCGGGCGTGTCGATCGCGATAAACGACTTGCCGTCGAGATCAAACTTCACGTCGACACTGTCGCGAGTGGTGCCCGGTATTTCGCTCACAATCATCCGCTCGGCCTCGGCGAGCGTGTTGACGAAGGTGCTCTTGCCGACGTTGCGTCGCCCCACGATGGCGACTTTCATCAGCGGCTCTTCACCCGGATCGTCCTCGATCGTCAACGGGGGCAACTTTGCGACGATTTGATTAAGCAGCACCGGTCGATTGCGATTCTGTAGCGTGCTCACTTTCAATGGCGTGCCGAAGCCGAGGCGGTAATATTCTTCGGTAGCGGCGTCGAACGTGGCATCGTCGGCCTTATTGACGATGCAAATGGTCGGAACTTCGAGTTGACGTAGTCGCTTCGCGATTTCGCCATCGATGGGCATCATCCCGCTGCGTGCATCGACAACAAACAGAATGACATCGGCCGAGTCGATAGCGACGGTGATTTGGTCTTCAATATGCTTGGTTAGGTTGTCGACATCGAGGTGCCCCATACCGCCAGTGTCGATGATATCGAAGAAGCGGTCGTCGTGATTAAGCAATTGCGACATGCGGTCGCGGGTCATGCCCGGCTTGTCGTCGACGATAGCGATACGCCGCCCGGCAAGCCAATTAAACAGGCTGCTTTTGCCCACATTGGGGCGACCGACGATGACAACTTGAGGAACACCCATAACACGACGACTGACGCAAAGAGAGATTGATTTTCCCACCTATTCTACTTCGGCAGCCCGTCGATGATTAGGTCTGGGGGGGCGAATATCGGAAGATAAGCGATTGGGGGCGGTGCCAGGAAAACGCAGTTAGGAGAAGAGCTTGACTCCAGTCATAAATATGCTATCATAAATTTATGAATAAGAGGGATTTGTGCCGAAGAAAGAAGAAGCAAAACGGGAGCCAGCGGAACTGGTTTGGGAAGGCGACAGTCGGGATGTTGTTCGTGGATTCCCTGACGACATCAAGAAGAAGCTCGGTGAAGACATCCGCCGTCTTCAACAGGGAGTTCGACCACTCGACTACCGACCAATGCCTTCCATCGGCAGAGGCGTGGCGGAACTGAGACAGCGTGACGCCAACGGCTGGTACCGAACGATCTACCTAAGCGTTGAAAACGGCGTATTGCACATACTGCATTCGTTCATCAAGAAGTCTGCGAAGACGCCCCAGAAGGATTTGAATACCGCCGAGGCACGGCTCAAGGAGCTAAGAGCCAGGCAATTAAGGGAGAAAAAAGATGCCAAGCGTGACAGCGTCAGTTAAGCCAGTGAAGCCCACCAAGAGCTCGGGCAACGTGTTCGAGGATCTCGGGTTCCCAAAAGACGAAGCGGCCGTAATGCAACTCAAGACCGACTTGAAAATTGCGATTGAGAAACAAGTGCAAAGCCGCCGACTGACGCGCAAACAGCTCGTTCAGGTACTCGACGCTCAGCCCTCGCAGATCAGCGACTTGCTGACGGGCAAGCTCTCGAGCATTTCGATTGACAAGCTCACCAAGTACGCCAACCGTCTCGGCATTGCTGTACAGTTGAAGACCTCAATCAAAAAGTCGCCCCACAAGAAATCGGCCCCGGCTTCGTAGCCATCATTGTTGCGCCTGGGGGTCGAGTTACCCTTTATTTGGCCCCCATTTTTCTGGTAAGTGGCGCGATTCCGGCAAAGCGCGGCGGCTCGCTTTCAAATCGGCCAAAGAACATCGTCGAATTCGCACGCGGCATGTGATAGGACATGTGCGTGAAAAAGTGGGCGGGCACCGCAAGCGAGTTGGCTTCGAGGGTTCGCCCTGTGCCTGGCGCGGAGCCAGCCCCCATTTTTTCACGCAGCGTTCCCATCTTGCCTTCAGCAGCGACCACACAGACTTTTTTTTGAGCGTACGAAATCGACGGCAATCGACTTAAATTCTTCGCTTTTTGCACCCGGTCGTCGCGTTCGGGTCTGTGAAAGCAAGTCGTTTCACAATCGGCGATGGTGCAAAAATCGGCGATTTTTGCACCTCGATCGAGTTTGGCGAAACGCGACAAAATTCGGGGGCGAAAAAGAACAACGGGTGCTCCCCGCCATGCTCGCACGACTCGACATGCCACGTGGTGGCGCGCCAGTAGCCCGTTGCCTTCTGCCTTCATGGCTTGCCCTTTACAATGCCGATCATGACCACACCCATCGATCCCATCGCCCTGCGTCAGCGGCTCGAAAGTCTTCGGCGGGCGGGGGTTCAGCATCTGCCTAAGCCGAGGGCGGCCGAAGTTCTCTCACCAGCCGAGACTAAAATGGCTCGACCAACGAAAAAAGTCTCTGCCGCAACGCCCGAAGACTCGAGGGGCGAGGTCGTCGTGTCGTCCGCCCCGACGCTCGAAATTCTCGCCAGCGAAGTCGCCGGTTGCACGCTTTGTGATGAGCTCGCGACGACGCGCTCGCAAACGGTTTTTGGAGTCGGCAATCCAAGGGCTCGGCTCTGTTTCATGGGAGAAGCACCAGGGGCCGACGAAGATCGCACCGGCATTCCGTTCGTCGGTCGCGCGGGCCAACTACTTACCAAAATCATCGAAGCGTGCAAACTGTCGCGCGACGAAGTCTACATTCTTAACGTGCTGAAGTGTCGCCCCCCAGGCAATCGCAATCCCTTGCCGCAAGAATCGCACAATTGTCGACAATTCTTGCTGAGGCAACTGCAACTCATCGAGCCCGAATTCATTTGCTGTCTCGGCGCGGTGGCGGCTCAAAACCTGCTCGAAACGACACAGACGATTGGCAAGCTCCGCGGCGAGTTTCACGACTACCACGGCATCCGCGTGCTGTGTACTTATCACCCTGCCTACCTGCTACGTAATCCGGCCGCGAAACATGACACGTGGGCCGATATGAAAATTTTGATGAAGGCGATGGGCGTCGAGTTGTAATT
>JBGSWC010000180.1:0-13206 GCA_041752635.1 Pirellulales bacterium
CTTTACGTTTACGGCGTAGTCGCCCTGCAGCCGTTTGGGCCGGTGTTGCCGCGTTGGAAGTGGCCGATTCGCCGACCGTGCCGATTGCGACCGACTCGGGGCCGTCGGCACTTCCGCTCGCGAATGGTACCTGTCGAGCGAGTCTCGGCAGGCGGTCGGCCACTGTACCCGCTTTCGCCCAGTCTGCCCAGCCGTTACGCCACACGAGTGCGTCGTCGGGGACGCGTCCGTCAGCGATCCACTGTTGCATCATTTCTTCGGTCGCGGGACCATATTGGCCTCCCGCTGGCGGGCGGACGTACCACAGGGCCGGTTCGGCAGCAGGCGCGACCGGCTGAGCGAGTGGTATCGTACCGGGAATCGTAGTGGGGGGCGGGGTTGCGGCCGGAGTCGCCACAAACGAAGCGGGTGTTGCCGCATCGGGGTCGGGCGTTTGGCTGGTCGGCTCGCGAGTCACGACAGTGCTCTCGTCGACGACTTTTTGGGAGTCGCTGCGAGTCGCTTGGTTCGGATTTGTAAGTGTCGACGAGGTTGGCTGCTCGACAGGAATATTAAAACGGGACTGGCAATGGGGGCAAATCCCCTTCTTGCCGGCCAAGAAAGCCTTCACATTGAGTTGGTGCCCGTTGGGGCAGACGACGCGAATGCCCATGAATTCCTGCGTGGTTCTCGTGACGTAATTGCTTGGGGCCAGAGTCTTTTTCGCTAATTCTAGTATATTTACAACGCCTGTGTGGGGGAATGCAGTCGCTACCAACCAGCCGATTAGAGCCGAATCGACTCAGACTGGGCGAGAATTGCTGACTGTCGGGTGAAACGTTACACTATTAGCTTGGTGGCGGGCTGGCGAGGTTTTTGCACGTCGGTGACGACTCCTACGCAGTTTATGGAAGCAAGGAACCAATGAGGAACTCCCCGGTGCAAATTCGAGTATCGACACGACACGGGCAATTGAGCGACGAAAGTCAAGCAAAAGTCATCAGTAAAGTGCAAAAATTGACACGAATTTTTGAGCGAATTACTGACATTGAGGTCGTGGTCGATTTGACCGATCACAATAAGCCACACATCGATATAAAGGTCGATGCCGAACACAAGCACGATTTTTCGGCGAAGGCCGATGCACCCGAGCTTTTGATTGCGGTTGAGCAGGCTGTTCATAAGATGGAGCAGCAGCTGCGGAAGTACAAAGAAAAGCTGTATTCCCGCGGCCGAACGCCCGACCGCAAAGAACCGCCGGCACCCACCCCCGAGGTCGACAACGATGACTAGCATGGGTTGAAGGTAGCGAATTTCGCCCAGATTTTCGGCGAGTAACGACGAACAACAAGAGCCGAAAGTCTTGGCGACTTTCGCAACGATCAGAGATAGGCGCTTAATACTGTTTTTATCAGATTTTATTGGCGAATCAGCGAACGATGCCGTCGTTTGGCTGACCGCTGCCCGGCAGCCGTTATTACGCAAGGAATTATTCATTCATGAATTTCGCCGATTTTGTATGCCAAGGCGCGATTCGCACCGGGATTGCTTCGACCGATAAGCAATCGGCGATTCGCGAGATGACCACCGCGTTGCAAGAGGCCGGGGCAATTAGCGAGGACCAGCTTGAGAGCATCGTCGAGGCGATTCTCAAGCGAGAAGAGTTAGGAAGCACGGGTATTGGACGCGGTGTCGCCGTGCCCCATACCAAGCATCCCACGGTCGACCGCCTGTGTGGTGCCGTGGCGGTGAGCGAGACCGGTGTCGAGTTCGACAGCCTCGACGGCGAAAAGGTGCATTTGTTGTTTCTGTTGGTCTCGCCGCCCGATCGTCCCGGCGATCATTTGCGGGCGCTCGAGAACATCTCGCGGCAACTGCGTAACGACACTTTTTGCCGATTCCTCAAGCAAAGCGCGACACCCGAAGATGTTTGGCAATTGCTCGAAGAAGCCGATAACAATCAATTTGCATCGTAGGAGACGATGGCTTCAGCGCAACGGATTTCGCAGCCCAATCAAGTTAGGGGCAATATGGTTGTACGACGCACGGTGACGGTGGTTACCGCCGACGGAGTGCATGCCCGTCCCGCAAATTTATTGTCGCGACTTGCGTCGCGGTACCAGAGTCATATTTTTATTGTTCGCGATCATGATCGCTTTGACTGCAAGAGCATTCTCGAAGTGATGATGATCGCCGCCACGAAAGGCACCGAGTTGTTGGTTGAAGCCGACGGCGACGATGCCGAGCAGGCCGTCGCGGCTATCGCGCAACTCATCGAAAGAGACTTTCCTGAGTTGCTCACCGAATCACCGATCGGTCAACATGAGTAAGCGAAGATGAAGCTCCACAACAGCACACACCAAGTTCAAAAGCAACTGAGCGTTGCCAAGAACGAGAAAGTGTGTTTCGCACCGCGACACGAAGTGGAATTCGACACCAAATTTCATTCATTCACATCGTTCGCCAATCCGTGCCAAGCCGAGCAGGGCTGGTCAACTGATTGCCGAGCGTGCCATTTGACAACTTACAATTGCACGAGCGACGGTCGACGCAGGGCTGCCCCCCTTCCGTCGGCTGTCGAACGCCGCGACGAAACACGTTTTGCGACGTCGTTCGCCCCGCGGGCGAGACTCCGCCGAAGCCCTTCGGGCCGCCCGCGAAGATAACGCCACCGCGCGATAATCCCCAGCGAATCGCCCATTGTGGCGTAGCCCGCTGAGTGATGCGACGACACCGCACGGCAGTGATGCGTTGGCGACGTTTCTCGCTTGCGAGACGATGTGCTCCCGAGGCACCCAATGCAACGTCTGCAGGGTATAGCCGTCTCGCCCGGTGTTGCCATCGGCGAAGCGGTCGTATTTGACCACGAGGGATTCCGTATCCCGCGTCGATTTTTGCCGCGCGAGGCGGTCGACGAAGAGATCGCGCGTCTCGATCTTGCGATCGAGAATGCGGCGGCCGAGATCGACGAAAACCGTCAGCGCGTTGCCGAACAGCTTGGCAAGGAGTATGCCGCCATTTTTGCGGCTCATTTGTCAATGCTTCGTGACCGTCGCTTGCGCAGCGAACTCGAACAAATGATTCGCGAGCGGCACTACTCGCCCGAGTACTCGGTGAGCCGCGCACTTCGTCGCTATGCGAAGGTGTTTGAGTCGCTACAAGGGAGCTCAATGCCTGCGCGAGCGACCGATATCTTTGACATCGAAAAGCGACTTCTAAAGCAATTGCTGGGCCAACGCCGCGAAGAGCTGTCGCAGATATCGTCTGAATCGCTCATGTTGGCACACGATTTGACGCCCAGCGAAACAGCGAACCTCAATCCCGAATTCGTACGCGGTTTCGCCACCGAAATCGGCGGCCCCGGCAGCCACACAGCGATCGTTGCCGAAGGCATGGGCATTCCCGCTGTTGTGGGCATCGGTCCGTTCCTGAACGAAGTTTCGGGCGGAGAAACCATCATCATCGATGGCGACCAAGGGCTGGTCATTTTGCAGCCCGACGAAGAGACACTCGCAAGATATCGGCACGAGGTCGTTCAGCATCGCACGCTCGCTGCCAAACTCGAAACGCTGCGCGACTTGCCAGCCGAGACGCTCGATGGCGTCCGCATTCAATTGGCGGCCAACATCGAGTTCCCCAGCGAAGTCCGTCAGGTGTTCGATCGGGGCTGCGACGGCATCGGGCTCTATCGCACCGAGTTTTTGTATCTCACGCGCGAAGTGCAGCCAAGCGACGCCGAGCACTTTGCCGCCTATTCGCAAGTCGCTGACGCGCTGGGCGACCTGCCAGTCGTGATGCGGACGGTCGACCTCGGAGCGGATAAAATGCCTAATTTTCCGATGCCCGACGACGAGCGAAATCCTTTCTTGGGACTCCGCAGCATTCGGCTGGCGCTGAAACACGTCGACATGTTCCGCGTGCAGTTGCGTGCGATGTTACGGGCCAGCACACGCGGCAACACGTCGATCATGTTCCCGTTGGTATCGAACATCCTCGAGCTGCGTCGGGCGAAAATGGTGCTCAGCGACGCGATGGAAGACCTTGAAGAAGAAGGCATCGACTTCGACCGCAATATCAAGGTCGGCATCATGGTCGAAGTGCCCGCCGCGGTGATTGTGATGGACACTTTTGTTGACGAAGTCGACTTCTTCAGCATTGGCACCAATGACTTAATTCAGTACACGCTTGCCGGCGATCGCAGCAACAAAGATGTGGCCAATCTTTATACGGCTTCCGACCCGGCCGTGTTGCGGCTCGTGCAGATGGCGATCCGCACCGCCACGATCCACAACAAACCGATCAGCCTTTGTGGCCAGATGTCGGGCAACCCGATTTACACCATGCTGCTACTGGGGTTGGGGCTCCGCCGCTTGAGCGCAACCACAACCGCCGTGCCCGAAATTAAACGAGTTATTCGAAGTGTGACAATTGCTCAGTGCGAGAAGGTTGCCGAGACGGCGATGCGGCTCGAAAGCGCCCGCGACGTGCGCACCTATCTCCGCGACGAACTGCTGAACATTTTGCCCGATCAACCCGCCTGAGGCCTTGCGAGGAGCTGCGCGAGGCTCATCGAAAATCGCTCGCGAAGCCCGGCAAGAAAACTTACATCTGTAAACACCGAAAGTTGGAAACGATTTGATGAAACAAGAAATGCTGATCAACGTGGCACAGCCCGAAGAGTGTCGCATTGCCATCGTCGAGGAGGGTCGCCTCGAAGAACTCTACGTCGAGCGTAGCAGCCAAGATAATTACGTCGGCAACATCTATAAGGGCCGCATCGTCAACCTCGAGCCGAGCATCCAAGCGGCGTTCGTCGACTTCGGCGTCGGCCGAAATGGGTTCCTTCACATCAGCGATGTCGAGCCCCAGTATTTTCGCCAGGGAGGCTTCGACCCCGACAAACCTATTCCCGCGCCGAACGATAAGCGAGTGGTCGCCGCCGTCGCTTCCACGTCATCGCGCGATGCCGATACGGACTTCGACGACGACGACGACTTGCGAACCGAAAGCAAAAGTGGCGGCAGCGGAAAGCGCAACGACAGCAACGGCAAACAACGCCGCGAGCGCCCGGGACTACGCCCCCGTATCAAGCCCCCCATACAAGACATCTTTCAGCGCGGTGACGAAGTTGTGGTGCAGGTCATCAAAGAGGGCCTCGGCACAAAAGGTCCAACGCTCTCGACCTACATCAGCATCCCCGGCCGCTACGTGGTGCTGATGCCATCGCTCGGCCGTATTGGCGTCTCGCGCAAGATCGAAGACGATGGCGACCGTCGTCGGCTCCGCGATATTCTTCGCGAGCTCAATCCACCCAAGGGCTTAGGCTTCATCGTACGCACAGCAGGAACTGACCGCACGAAACGAGAAATTTCTCGCGACTTGGCCTATCTGCTGCGACTCTGGAAGGTCATCGTACGAAAGATCAAAAAGTCGGACGGGCCAACCGACATCTACCAAGAGTCGGATATGATCATTCGTACGATTCGCGATATTTTCACCGCCGAGGTCGACGCGATTCACATCGACCAACCCGAAGCGTTTGAGCGCGCGAAAGAGTTCTTGCAGATCGTTATGCCTCGCTATGCCAACCGGCTGCACCTCTACGAAGGCCGCGAACCGCTGTTCAATAAGTACAAACTCGACGAAGAAATCGCTCAGATCAATATGCGGCAAGTGCCGCTGCGAGGGGGTGGTTCGATTGTCATCGACCAAACCGAGGCACTCGTCGCAATCGACGTTAACAGCGGAAACTTCCGCACCGACGGCAGTGCCGAAGACTCGGCTTTCCAGCTCAACCAAACGGCGGCCAAAGAAATCGCAAGGCAGCTTCGCCTCCGCGACCTCGGCGGCGTGGTTGTCAATGACTTCATCGATATGCGTAAAGAAAAGCATCGCCGGATCGTCGAGAAGACGCTACGAGATTCGATGCGTCGCGATCGCGCACGAACAAAAATCCTTCGCACAAGTCCGTTTGGACTCATCGAAATGACTCGCCAGCGGATTCGCCCGAGCCTCAAGCGAAGCGTCTATAAAGAGTGTCCGTCGTGTTGTGGTTCGGGCCAGGTAAAAAGTGCCGAGAGTATGTCGATCGAAGTGGTCCGCAAGCTGATGATGGCCGCCCAAACCGAGCGGGTGGCCCGCGTCACGGTCCGTGTTGAAGAAGAAGTGGGCGTCTACCTTAACAACCGCAAACGACGCGAGTTGGCCCGGCTCGAAGACGACTACAAAGTCGAAGTGATTGTCACCGGACAAGAAGGCATCTCGCCCGAGTTTCTCGAGATCACTTGCTTCGACAGTAACGGACGTCCATTGCGGTTCGATTGTTAGAGCAGCACGATTATCGGATCTCGTGCGGAGGTAGGCCCTGACAATGCATCAGCCGCAGTCCCCGCTTCCAGCCTGCGACGACAATGGCGACTTCGTTG
This sequence comes from Pirellulales bacterium, assembly GCA_041752635.1. Classification (GTDB taxonomy): domain Bacteria; phylum Planctomycetota; class Planctomycetia; order Pirellulales; family Lacipirellulaceae; genus JBGSWC01. The sequence continues at coordinate 6,405 of JBGSWC010000180.1, forward strand.
TTTTTTTGGCTGGTGACTGAGTCGCCGATGCCAAATTAAGGTTGCCCGACGACTGCGTGATCGATCGTATGCCGTCGCATCGGTCGTCGACCGGGTAGCTGTGCGACGACGAGGGCGACGGTCGCGACGACGAGAATCGGAATAACCGCTGAGAGTTTGGTGATCATCGGTAGTTTTACGTAAGGACTCCAGGCGGTGGAATGAACCCCTGACAACTGGGGGGGTATCGCTAAGCCGAAAATGGCCGCTGCCATTCTGGCAGTCTCGGTCCTCTCATTCAGGGAATTCACCTAAGTGTTTCCGCGAATTTGGCAGCCGATTGAGCATGGCCGGAAGTCACAAGTCTTTGCCTATCAACCACTTGCGAATTCCGACGGCTTGGGCACGCTGGTTGCTACTCCATCCAATGGGAAATGTACGTCCGGCCTTTGGCTTAGCGTATTCTCCCGGCAAGTCACTGAAATCAACTGTCGCACCCGCGGCAGCGACTTTTTTCACCGGCACATCACAATCAGGAGGGAATCCACCCCATGCCCGCTACCGCTACTAAGAAAAAGACCAAGGTTAAGCTACAACCTCTCGGCGACAAGGTCGTTGTCGAGCGCGAGGAAGTATCGGAAAAGACCCTCGGTGGCATCTACATTCCCGACAGTGCCAAGGATAAACCGAGCCGCGGTACGATCATCGCCATCGGCACCGGCAAACTGCTCGACGATGGCACGCGCGGCGCGATGCAGGTCAAAATTGGCGACCGGGTGCTGTTCACCAGCTACGCCCCCGAAACGATTGAAATCAACGACGAAGAATTCTTGCTGATGAGCGAGTCCGACATTCTCGCCGTCGTCGAGTAAGCATATTTAGCCCCGTGTCAATGACCCGGGGGACATCGCTCGTAACCAGCAAAACTGCGAAACTATTGGTTTCGTTTCATCCTTCACGACCCCCAGTCATTGACCGGGGGCTCAATAGCAAACGGAGACAATCAAAATGGCCAAAATGATCGTTTTTGATCAAGATGCCCGCGATGCGATGCGTCGCGGCGTGCAAAAACTCGCCCGTGCCGTCAAAATCACACTCGGACCCAAGGGTCGTAACGTCATTCTGCAAAAGAGCTTCGGCTCGCCGACCGTCACTAAAGACGGTGTGAGCGTCGCCAAGGAAATCGAGCTCGAGGATACCTACGAAAACATGGGTGCCCAGATGGTAAAGGAAGTCGCCAGCAAAACTTCCGACGTCGCTGGCGACGGCACCACTACGGCGACCGTGCTTGCCGAGGCGATCTTCAACGAAGGTCTCAAGGCGGTTGTCGCCGGTGTGAACCCCGTGCAGATGAAGCAAGGCATCGAAAAAGCGGTTGAGGACATTACCGAGCAGCTCAAGAAGATGGCGATCAAGGTCAAAAGCACCGAAGAGATGGCCCAGGTCGGCACCGTCGCCTCAAACGGCGACCACGAAATTGGCGACATGCTCGCCAAGGCCATGGAAAAAGTTGGCAAAGATGGTGTCATCACCGTCGACGAAGGCAAGAGCCTCAGCACCGAAGTCGAATGGGTCGAGGGGATGCAGTTCGACCGGGGCTATCTGTCGCCTTACTTCGTGACCGACCCCCAAACGATGGAGTGCGTGCTCGAAGACTGTTATGTGCTGATTCACGAGAAGAAAATCACCAGCGTTAAAGATCTCGTGCCAGTACTCGAAGCGGTCGTTAACAGTGGCAAACCGCTGCTGATTGTTGCCGAAGACATCGAGGGCGAAGCTCTCGCGACGCTGGTTATCAACAAACTCCGCGGCACGTTTAACGTGGCTGCCGTGAAGGCTCCTGGCTTTGGCGATCGTCGCAAGGCAATGCTCGAAGACATTGCCGTGTTGACCGGTGGTCAGGCGATTTTCGAAGACCTCGGCATCAAGCTCGACAGCATCGGCTTGGCCGAACTTGGTCGCGCGAAGAAGGTGATCATCGATAAAGACAACACTACGCTTATCGAAGGTGCCGGCAAGAGCACCGCGATCAAGGGTCGCATCGACCAGCTTCGAAGCGAAATCAACAACACCAGTAGCGACTACGATCGCGAAAAGCTCGAAGAGCGACTCGCGAAACTCTCGGGCGGTGTTGCCAAGGTGAACGTTGGTGCCGCAACCGAAAGCGAGATGAAGGAAAAGAAAGCCCGCGTCGAAGACGCCCTGCACGCTACGCGTGCGGCTGTCGAAGAGGGCATTCTTCCTGGCGGTGGAGTCGCCTTGGTTCGTTGTGCCGCCAAGGTCAAGGCCGATGGTCTCACGCACGACCAAGAGATTGGCTACAACATCGTGGTGCGTGCGAGCCGTGCTCCGCTGACCGCCATCGCCAATAACGCCGGCAAAGACGGTGGCATCGTCTGCGAAAAGGTTTCGAGCGCCTCGGGCAATAACGGCTACAACGCCGCGACCGATGTTTACGAAGACCTCGTCAAGGCGGGCGTCATCGACCCTGTGAAGGTGACCCGCACCGCGTTGCAAAACGCGGCGAGCGTCGCCACGCTAATGTTGACTTCCGACGCGTTGATTGCCGACGCGCCCAAGAAGGACAAGAAGGGTGGCCACGGTCCTGGTATGGATGATATGTATTAACGGAGCGAGGGAGGGCGACGCTCGCGCGGAGTCGGAATCGCAAATCAAGCCTCGGTTTGGCAGGAGCCTCGTCCCCTCAATTAGACGCAACCCGCCCGCTTCGCGTGAGCGGTTCATGATATGACCCCGGTCGAGCCTCTGGCTCGGCCGGGGCTTTTGCTTTTGACCACTCGAATCGACTGATTGCAAAAATCAAAAATTGAGAGTTCCCACCGAGAATCGTAGAATCTCCCGAGGAGAGCTCGATCGGTTCGCAGAATCCCGCAAATCAAACCGACCACGATTTGCCACGAATTCGCTGCCAGGCAGCGGGCAGTGGAAAAAACTGGGAAATTCGGCAAAATTGTGGTCTAAATCGTTGCAAAGCTCAGCGCAGCCTGTTAACATGCGACGGTTGGAGGGTTTTTGTCGGATCGACATTCCCCTCGAGCTACTAGAAACACGCTGATTTCCCAAATGTAGGTCATAGATCCACTGCAGCACCCTCTGACATTTTAGCTGAGTATCGACTCAACAGTTTCGACTCAACGATGCGGTTGGTAACTGCAGAGCTAGTTCGCTTCGCGCCCGTCGGCGATGGGGACTGGTCATATGCAAGATTGGTGTTGCTCGAGAGCCATTGGGGTTCCGCGTGCAGCATCTAGTTGAATTAGAGTCTGCTCACATAGTTAATTAACATCTCAGGGGGTGCTCATGATGCGGTTCCACAATCTACTTACGCCAGCGCTGCTTCTCGCAGGGCTATTTGTAGTGGCCGATTCCGCCGACGCCGCGATCATGTACGGCGATTTCAGCGACATCCCGCCCGGAGCGGTCATTTACCAGGATGTCTCCGAGAGTTCATTTACGAACCCCGTTCCGCCGCCGCTCTACGGAGCGCCATCGGTAACTGGTAATCTGCTTGATTTCGACCCGAGCGGTTTTGGGGTATCGGCATCTGGCGGTGCCGCCAACACGGTCGATGGCCAGTTAAACTTTACGGTCAAGGCACTTCCTGGTGCTGGAATCACCTCGTTTGCGATTATCGAGAGTGGCGATTTCAGCTTTTCAGGTATCCTGCCCGCCCCGGGAACTTTTGTTTCCGCATCAGCCGGTGCGACAGTTACCATTCTCGAAGTCGATGGAGTTGCGTTGCCGGGTCCGATTGCCGTCTTTGCCTCCGACCTTTTTGTGACCGATTACCCAACGACCGGCGGAGCGCCGGTAACGGGCCTACTACCCTGGTCGCTCGCAACTTCTGTTGACCTCGCTTCGGCAATTCCGTTCCCGTTTGTGTCGGGCGCAACATTGTTTGAAGTGGCGATCAACAATCAGTTGCAAGCGACAACAGCCGTGCTGGGACATCAGGCGGCAATCGCTAAGAAGGATTTCAAGATTGTCGTTATCGGCGACTTGGAACCAAACATGATCCCCGAGCCATCGAGCTTCGCTCTGCTTGCTGTCGCCGGATTGGCCATCGCCACAGTGCGACGAGTGGCGACTCGCGGTTAGTTTGCCGTTGCATGTTCGAGCATCAATTTGTGAGACATATACAAACCCCGGTTGAGCCACAGGCTCGACCGGGGTTTTGCCATGACATTGCAAACAACTTCGAACTCAAGCCAATACGCTCTCACGATTGACCTCGCGGCGGCCGGCTTTTTGCTCGCAGCGGCTATGAGAATTGTGACGAAGAAACTAATCGGCAGCACTGGATGATAAGGTAATTGGGGGGCGGTGGAATGCCGACGCGGCTGTTTAGCCAGCACTCACGCTTCATCCAAGCCATTACCGCCTCACTACCACGACCCAGTCTTGCTGTTGGTCGCTCGGTGGGTTGCCCAGCGAGACCTTCGCACCCGCTCCGATGCTTTGTACCGAACCGGTCTGTAATGCGCCACCATTTCGAGGATCGAACCACTCGACTTTCAGCGGTCCATTGGCAGCCGAGAGATCGAGCTTTGCTTCACCCCCTTGAGGCAAATAGACGACGTAACATTCGTTGGGCTCAGCGAGGCAGTAGCGACTGTTGTCGTGCTGCGGATTTTCGACCAGTTCGTCGGCAGGTGCCATTTGCCAAAATGGAATCTTGTTGTCGGCGAAAAAGTTGATTGCAATCCGGCCATCGTCCCAACTCTTGTCGCGGCTTCGCCAATCTTCACAGAGAATGTCGTTCTGCGTGTATTGATACCCAAAATAGTATTCGCAGCCAGCACCGCCTCCCAGTAGCGTCCCCCAAAGCGTCTGATGTCGGATGGTATCTGGCGTGTAAGTCATTTTGCCCGAGTTGTCGCGACCATCGAATCCCTGATAGCCAATGTCGGGACACTGACCGTGAGCCGCGCTGCCCGATTCGTCGAAGGCAATCACCCAAGGATTTCCAGCCGCTGCCGAGGCTTCGACCCACTTAACGACTTGAGAATGCGTATCGGCGATGTCACTATTCTGTAGCGACGCACCCCGCAATTTCGACTTGTTGCCTAAAAGTGGGCGGTAAACTTTGTCTTGCTGCGTAGGATAGGTGTGGACGACGATCAGGTGATCGTAGGGATCGCACTCGTCGATGTAGTCGGCCATCGCGCGCTGCTGAGCGGTTGACTGCGTGTTTTCTTCGCCCAGATTCCAGTTGAGCGCGAGGTTGTGTGAGAATCGAGCGACAAGTTCACGGCAATAAAGCTTTCGCTCGATGCCCAAATCACCGCCGTCGAGGCTCTCCGCTACGTTTCCACCATCGCCCCCCTTTTGGCCGCGGTTGTTGTCGTCGTTTTCGGTTTCTTGCAACTTGAAATGCAGATACATGCCCCGTGCCGTGGCGTGATCGAAGACTTGTCCCCACTGGTCGAGCTTACTGCAATCGTAGTGCAGTTTGTCGTCGCGCTGGGTGAAAGGCCACACATTGTCGCCATCGCCACCGGCGTTGTAGGGCAAGAACGAGAAGGCATTGCAGCCTTTGTCAGACAAATAATTAATGGCTCCGATGAGACCCTTGCCCTTGCCCTGTTTCCAGGTCGGATCGCCCTTGCGCCAGTCTTTAACATGCGGTGCCCAACTCTTTAGTGGGGCTTTACGTGGGTTGCCGGCTACCGTGTTGTCGAAGTCGGCGAAGGCGAGCAGCGTTTCGGGCGAGTCGGCACCGAACTTCAGAAAATAACGACCCGAACCAGCGAACCGCAGATACCGCTCACCGACATAGTCGAGTCGCCCTTCGCTGCGAAAATCGCGTCCCGATTTGTCGCTGTTGGTCACGATGAAAGTGCCTGACTTGCCGTGGAAAGGCTCAACCGGCTCGCTCGCAGCGTCGCGATCGATCGCGGCGTTATTGCCTTTGCGAAACTTAATCGCGTATTCCCATTCACCTGTGCGATTAGGGGCGAAGTGACAACGCCACTGGTTGCCGGCGTCGGCCGATGTGTTCGCGGCATCGCCATCGGCGGCGAAGTACCCGGCGACAGAGTAAACGATGCCGCTTTCATGGACGAAAGTCGTTTCAAAGCGATAGTCGGTAAACGGATTCGGCGTGGTGTCTCGTTCGCTGGCATAAGGGCCATTGAGCGTGATCGTGATTTTGTGCCACTGTTTGGCTTCGCCGGTGACGGCGACCGACCCATCGCCATCGGGGCGACGCAGCGCATCATTTTGTTTGTTGGTCTCCTGCGTCTTTTTAATTGTCTCGGGTCGTTCACGCGCGTCGCGGTCGAGATTCTCTTGAATCCATCGGGCGAGCGTCGAGCTGCCCCTGCCGTAGCCGCCCGGCAATGGACGCAGGTCGCGGGTTTGAATAGCGGGAGGATCGCCCCAGTGGGCCGGAAATTGTTTTTGGATCGCTAGAACGGGAAACGTCTCCGGCAACTTGCCATGAGTCAATTGGCTTTCGGAATCGGGGATAGCGAAGCCTGCTTTGGCAAGCGTCACATTTTTATCGACATCGGGTTCCGCAGCGTCGGCCAGTGTAATTGAAGCTGCCAACAGCACACAGGCAATGGCGGAAGAAACGTGCCAGGGCAAACCAGTTCTCGCGGAGTAATTGTGAGAAGCTGCCTTGCCGGTTGGTTGGTGATATCGTTGTATGAAATAGCGCACGAAAATCTCCCCAATTAGGATGGTGAACGCCCTGGGCGTGTCGACAGCTTTTGCTTAATCGTTGTCGATATTGCGAGAGTTGCGGCCGACCAACTTCACTCACGTCGCGACGTTATCTTAAGCGACGTCGCCAGTC
>JBGSWC010000181.1:0-3436 GCA_041752635.1 Pirellulales bacterium
TCAAGCGGATCGGTTCGTTTCCGACTTCCACCGAAGAGAGCTCAAGGTTGAAATCGACCTTGTTTATTCCCGACCATCGCCCCCAATCCGGATGATCCAAGAATAGCACAATACGAACGGGGATCGCCTCGCCGTACCCGCTCCGAGTAACGAATTGATGGGCGGTGTCATTTCTTTCGAGGCCGACTCGCAGTCTGTCTGCTGCTTCGCTCCATGCCAGATTGCCACGTGCGGCATCGAAATAGACGATCGATTCATCCGAAATGAAGTCCGGACCAGGAAGTGTTGCTCTGTACGTGCTTTGTGGTTCGTTGCCCAGAAAATGCGGCCTAGAACCAGTGAATGACAGCGGGCGTTGCTGGCTAGTCGCGAACGCAATCACCAAGGTACAAAGTGCAACAACAAGGAAAAAAATGCTGAGCAATTTCATGTTGCAAACCTCTTAGGTAGCCGAGCTACGATCGGGCCGAGCCGTTGGCCAAAGCACTTGTCACCGGCCTATTATTAGATTGCTGCGCGAATCAGTTGTCGAGTTGTCATGCCTGCCGCCATTGAGTTCCATCCATTATACCTCAGGTGCTGCTGCAGGAGACTTGCATTCCCAGCTGGTGCGTAGAATTCGTCGTTCGATGCAGATTTCGCCGCGCCACGAAACTCCCCGCGGTGGACATCACCTCGGCATTTGACGACCGGTTTCAACGAAGCGTCGAAGTGAAACACCGACCCAGTTTCCACCGATCACAGCCACAGCAAATGTCGCGACGCCCGCATGGAGCCTAGACGCGCCGATCCAAGCGACGTGAACTAACTCCAAGAATTCCCGCCACGGCGCGACCTGCTCGGCAAAACAACGTAGTTTTGCTCGGTCACTCGTCGCTTGGCTTTCATGCAGCGAACCGTCACTTCCCCTCGTTCCAAATGATGTGTGTGCCGCTTTTACCGGCAAGAATGAGGTCTTTCCAGCCGTTGCCGTCGAGGTCGTGAACGCGAATCTGGAGGCCGATGCCGGGCCCTTGGCCTGCCGCAGCGATCGAGATCAACTGCTTCTGCCAAGTCGCACTGTCGGCGTTCCAATCATAGAAATGTACGGTCATGTCATCGTTGGCACCGGGGTCTCCTCCTGAGTGAGCGTAGTAGCGTTTGCCGGTGATGAGTTCGGGCTGGCCGTCGTTGTCGATATCTTCCCAGGCGAGCGCGTGTCCTTGTGAAAAGTCGTTGTCGATTAGATGCTTTTTCCAGGTTGTCGCGCCGCTCGGCTGAGGCTCGAGTTGCTCGTGCCAGTACAATCCGTATCCGTGGCCGTTTGCCCAGACGATGTCGTTTCTGCCATCTTTGTTGAGGTCAATCACGAGCACCGGGCAACTGGCTTGAGGCAGATCAAAATCGTGGTGGTACTTCCAGGGAACCGAAAAAGGGGACTCAGCGGGCTGTTGCAACCACCCGGCCTGAAACAGGATGTCTTGCTTGCCATCGCCGTCGATGTCGCCGAAGCCCATGCCGTGTCCGTTACCAGTCGCGGCAACGAGGTGGATTGTCGCAGTGACCTTGCCATCGTCTCCCCGGTCGAGACTGACAATTTGCATGGGGTTCTTGGCATTCCAGGAATTTTCGATGAACTCGGGATGTCCATCGTCGTCGATATCGTGGAGAAATGTGGTTTCGTTTTGACTTGTGCCGGTGTCAAGCAGCTTGTGAACTGGCCAGGCTGCGACATCATAGTTGCCAGCCCCTGGGTTTTCGTACCAGTCGACAATCGAGTTTGTGAACGCTCCGGAAACAACATCGAGATCCCCGTCGCCGTCGATATCGAAAAGATGCTCGGCGTTGTTCTGCAGGTAGTCGGCGCCGAACGGCGCGAGCTTACGCAGCGGACGTTGCTTAAAATCGGGCGCCTGATACCAAAATTCGCCGGCAGTGATGTCGAGCTTGCCATCTCCGTCGATGTCGCCCACGGCGATACCTTCGTTGTTGTCTTTGTGAAGGCGTTGAATACGCCACTTGTGCGTTGATCGAGCTTCGTCGCCGGCGCTCTGCTGGGCTGTTGCGTCGACGGCGATCGCTGAACACAGCAGAGCTGGAACAAGCAATTGGAGTTTCATATTAAAGCGTCTCGAGTTCATGGGATTGTCGGCCGACGGCGTCCGCAGTGGTCCGTCTGATAACGAAGGGACTTTCCTATCCTATCTCAACCGCCAAGGGAAAACCTGCAAATTTTTGGGAGCATGGGTCTCGACTCCTACGCATAGCTGCAGTCGCTCGATGAAGGCAACCATCCTTGCATCGTGCCAGCCAATTTAGCCAAATCGCGGCCCGGCGACCGGTTGTGACTGTGTTGGAAGACTTGCCACATCGACCGAGTCCCCGTTTGTTCGCCTGTTGCTTGATGCGCTAGCTGCCAAAATATCGGGCATAAAGACTCCGCGCGGTCGCCTCGTTGTCGGTGCCGGCCACGATCGCGCGGCCATCGCGAAAGAGTGTCAGCGAGTAGTCGTCGATGTCGAGTCGCAGCAGGTAGTCGTTGCAGAAAACTTCGCCGACACCCGCGAGTCGCGCGGTGATGTTGTCGAGGTCGAGCTTGACTGGCTCATCGCAACGCAGTTGGACGGCGTTGCGACCACACAGCACGGCCGCGCGGCTGCCTCGTTCGCCGCTGAGCCAGCGGAATTCGCGTCGGCCACAAACGTAGCAATCGCTGGTGTCGGCGAGCGAGTCGAATCGGATGGTTCGCAGTCGGTTGTACCAGACATCGATGACGGTCATACCGGCGGCGACGGCGGCGGTGTTGCCCGAAAGAATCTTCATCGCTTCGCAAGCTTCGATTGACGCGATGACGTTGATCGCCGGACCGAGGATGCCGGCGGTGTCGCAACTCGGAGTGCTGCCCGGCGGTGGTGGTTCGGGCACCACACAGGCGAGGCAGGGTGATGTGCCCGGCACGATGGTCATCGTCTGGCCTTCGGCGCCCAGACACCCACCAAACACCCACGGGGTGCCCGATGAAATCGCGTAGTCGTTCACCAGAAAGCGGACTTCAAAGTTATCGCTGCCATCGACGACGACGCCACACCCCTCGGCAAGCCGCGCGATGTTCTTGTGTGTCAGGTCGGCGACGTGGGGCTCGATCTTGATCTGCGAGTTAATCGCTTGCAGCTTTCGCGCAGCGGCAATGGCCTTGGGGAGTCGGGCCTCGACGTCGGCTTCGTCGAACAACACTTGCCGCTGCAGATTGCTGAGCTCCAAAAAGTCGCGATCGACGATTCGCAGCGTGCCAACGCCCGCACGGGCGAGCGTCTCGGCAATCACCGACCCGAGCGCACCGCAACCGACGACGAGCGCCGAAGACTCAGCCAGTTGGCGCTGCCCTGCTTCGCCAAGCGGGGCGTATCGCATTTGGCGGTCGTAGCGGGCGAGGTCGTGCTGCATGACGGGCATCAGA
>JBGSWC010000182.1:0-3141 GCA_041752635.1 Pirellulales bacterium
CTGGGCGGCGAATGCCTCGTTGAGTTCGATGAGGTCGATGTCGGCCAGTTGCAAGCCGGCACGCTTCAGCAGTTTATGCACGGCTGGCACCGGGCCGGTTCCCATCACACACGGATCGACCCCGGCGACCGCCGTCGCAACGACGCGGGCCATCGGTTCGAGCCCGAGTTCCTTCGCACGTTCGTCGCTCATCACCAGCATGGCAGCAGCACCGTCGTTCAGCGGCGAACTATTGCCAGCGGTCACCGTACCGACGCCCGGCATGAACGCCGGTGGCAGCGCAGCGAGCGCTTCGAGGCTCGTATCTTCGCGAATGCATTGGTCACGCTCAATGAGTGTGCGCTCGCCCGACTCGTTGCGCCCCCAGGTGGGAATGATCTCGCCCGCGAAACGTCCCTCGTTTGTGGCGGCGGCCGCCTTCTCGTGACTCGCAAGTGCAAACGCATCCTGATCGTCGCGGCTGATACCGCTCGACTGGGCGAGAAATTCGGCCGTCACGCCCATCATCAGCGCACCCTTGCTGGTGTGGCGGAACAGCTTGGGATTAAGGTCGAGTCCATGATCCATGGGCAGGTGGGTCATGTGTTCGGTGCCGCCGACGATTTGCACATCTTCGGCGCCAAACGCAATGGCATGAGCCGCCTGATTGAGCGCTTGCAGGCTGCTGCCGCACAGGCGGTTGATGGTCGCTCCTCCGGTGGTCGCCGGCAGGTCGGCCATGAGCGCGACAAGCCGCCCCATGTTGAGACCTTGCTCGGCCGTTTGCTGTGTGCAACCGAGCACGAGGTCTTCGACGACTGCCGGGTCGACACCTGATTTCTCAACGAGCCCACGCACGACGGCGACCGCCAAGTCGTCGCCACGCACATCGCGATACACGCCCGACTCGGCAGAGGCGCGGCCAATGGGAGTGCGAACGGCGGCAACAACAACAGGAGTGGGCATGGCGCTAAGCGGGAGAATGGAGATTGGGTAATCTTGGTAGTGGAGCTTGTCAAAGCTCCTGGCGTACTGCGCGAGGTTTCTGTTTCGATTGGGCATGGAGCTTTAACAAGCTCCACTACGGGTGTTTCGGTATCAATAGAACTTGCTGCCTGTCTCGTGCATTTTTTGAATCATCGGCGTCGGCTGGAAACGGTCGCCGAGTGGGGCAAGTTTTTCGAGCCTTGATTTGATCTCTTCGACCCCCAACTGATTGGCCCAGAAAAACAAACCGCCACGGAACGGCGGGAAACCAATACCGAGGATCAACGCGAGGTCGACATCGCGGGGATCGTCGACAATGCCATCGTCGAGCGCGCGGGTTGCTTCGAGCAGCATGGGGAACATCAATCGGTCTGCCAGGTCGACATCGTGCGAATCGGCCGACAACTTATATTTTTCGAGTAACTTCTCCACATCGCTGCTGGCTGATTTCTTGAGCTTACCCCGTTTGTCGCGCCAGTCGAAGAAACCCTTTTTGTTCTTTTGGCCAAGTCGACCTTCGTCGACGAGCGCCGCGAGAATGCGCGTTTCGATCACACGATCGGGGAATGCCTCGCGCATCACTCGGCCTGCGTGCAGACAAACATCGAGGCCGACTACGTCGTGCAATTCGATCGGTCCCATCGGCATGCCAAATCCCTTAGCGACGCGGTCGATTTGTTCGAGCGAGATTCCTTCGCTCGCCATGATCGCCGCTTCGTTCATGTAGGGCAGCAATAGCCGGTTCACCAAGAAACCCGGCCCGTCGTTGACTACGACAGGTGATTTGCCGAGCCCTCTGGCAAACGCTACGCAGCGTTCGATAGTGGCTTCACTCGTTTGGTCGCCGCGAATGACTTCGACAAGTGGCATGCGATGGACGGGATTAAAAAAGTGGAGCCCGCAAAATCGGTCGGCATGTTTCAGTCCGTTCGCTAAACCGGTGATCGGCAGCGTCGACGTATTGCTCGCCAAGATCGTCGACTCACCTAGTGACTTTTCGAGCGACGCGAATAACTCGTGCTTGGCCTCGGCTTGTTCGATGATCGCTTCGACTACGAGATCGCAACTAGCGACCTGTGCGCGCGACGCGGACGCCGCGACGTGCGGGGCCAGTTCGAGCACCTTGGCCGGGTCGGCTCCCTTGAGTTCGCGATCAAAAGCGGCCCTGTCAATAATTGCCCGCTCAGCCGACGCCAGCCCTTCGCGGCGAGCGTCGTCGATCACGACATCGAAGCCACGCCGCAGCGCGACGGCGGCAATGCCCTGGCCCATAGTCCCGGCTCCGACAACGGCGACGCTCTCGATGCCGCTCTCGCCACTTGCTTGTTTTTTGTTGCGGTCTTGTAAGAAAAAGACGTTAAGCAGCCCGCGATTCTCTGGCGAACCAAACAGCGGGGCGAATCGCTCGCGCTCTAGTGCGAGTGCCCCATCGATGTCAAGCATCGATGCTTCGAGCAACAGCTCAAGCGCAACGAGCGGGGCCGGATAGTGACCTGCGGTTTTTTGCTGAATGACCGCGTTGGCGGTGGCCCCCAGAAATCCGAGCTCGGTTTCGGTGATCGCGATTGGCTGCGACCATCGCTCGCGGTCATCCATGAAAGCACGGCTCGCGACTTCGGCTCGGATCATTCGCACAGCGGCCGTCACCAACTCTTTGGCGTCCGCCACGAGATCGTTGATTAGTTCCATCTCGTAGCACTCGCCCGCCGAGAGCGACTCGCCGCCGGTGATAATCTCGACTGCGTTGGCGAGCCCCACCATTCTTGGTAAGCGAGCGGTGCCTCCCCAACCGGGAAAGAGTCCGAGCTTCACTTCGGGAAAACCGATCTGTGTTTTTGGCTGTCGGACCGCCACACGTCGGTCGCACCAGGCGGCCAGTTCCGCTCCGCCGCCGACGCAAATGCCATCGATGGCTGCGACCGAAACTTGCGGGATCGCGGCGAGCCGCTGAAACAGCTCTTGCCCACGTCGGCTGGTGTCGACGACTTCAGCCGCCGGGCGATCGAGCCCGGCGACAAACTCTTTGAGGTCGGCACCGGCGACAAACGAACCAGGTTTCGCTGAGACGATGACGAGTCCTACAACGTCGGTGCGAGGCTCAACCGCGAGCAGGTGAGCTTCGATCTCTGCGAGCATACCGCTAGAGAGCAGATTAACGCTGCTTTCTGGATGGTC
>JBGSWC010000183.1:0-21324 GCA_041752635.1 Pirellulales bacterium
GCTGCACTGTTTGCTGTGGTCGGCCTCGCAGATTCTGCGCGACGAACAACCGGGCGAGCGATCGCTAGACACGCCCGAAGCCGCCTCGCGATTTGGCAGCGAGGCCTTCGTCTTGCTGGCGCCGCTGCTGATGGTGGTGGCCACCCTGTTCGCGGCACTCGTGACAGCGGCCGCAGTCGCCCAAGAAAAAGATCGCAAAACGCTGGTGCTGCTCTTGCTCACGCGAATGACCAACAGCGAGCTGGTGGTCGGCCGACTGCTGGCGAGTTTGCTCGAAATCGTGCTGGCCGTGGCTGCGGCGGCTCCGTTTTTCTGTTTACTGATGCTCTTCGGCGGCATCACGATAAACCAAGTGCTACGTGTGCTCGCGATCACGCTCGCAAGCGCGCTCGTCGCCGGCAGCATCGGCAGCACGCTCGCGCTTTGGCGCGAGACAACGTTTCAGGCGTTGGCCGCGACTACCCTGGCGCTGCTTGCGTGGTTGGGTTTTGGTGAAGCAGTGGCATCGGGCTGGTTCGGCCAAGTCGTGTTGGGGCAGCCAGCCGAGGCCGTCGCTAACGTCGTGAGTCCGTGGCGGGCGGTCGTCGAAGCGGCCAATCCCCAATTGCCACCGTTGTCCTTTGCCGATGACTTTATCGACGACATCGCTGCGACCGGAGGCAAGCAATTGGTGGTCGGCTTTCTCGCGTTCGCGGCCGTGGCGATTATCGTCATCAACGCGATCGCGATCGCGCTTGTCAGAGTCTGGAACCCCTCGCGAGCGGCGCGCGAGAGCGGTCCGAAGGACGAAGCACATAGCGTATTCATGAGCGAAGTCGCCGAAGGAGTCGAGAACAAGACAATCGCATCGCGCAACGTCCACCGCGCGCCAGGCAAAGTACGCGAAGTGTGGGACAACCCGGTGCTGTGGCGGGAAATCTGTACGCGTGCCTACGGCAAGAAGGTGGTTTTCATTCGCTTGACCTATCTCGTCATCGCGGTGCTCTGTGGCGTGGCAGTCTATTCAGCGATGGGCGAGGCGTCGACCACCGCGCTCTCGGCACGCGTGCCGGCGGCGACAGGGCCATTCGTGCCGCTGGTGATTGTGAGTCTCGTGTTGCTTAACGCGCTGGCGGTGACCTCGCTCACCACCGAACGCGACGGTCGATCGCTCGACCTGCTGTTGGTGACCGATATTAGTCCCAAAGAGATGGTCTATGGCAAGCTGTTCGGTGCAATCTATAACGCCAAAGAAATGATCGCGGCTCCCTTGTTGCTTGCAATTATGCTGGCGGCGACGGGCTATTGCAGTGTCGAGCACGCGTTGATGTTGATCGTTACGCTGCTCACGTTTTTTGCCTTTGCGGCCATGCTGGGCATTCACGCTGGCATGAACTATGGCAACTCACGGCAATCGGTCGCATCGAGCATCGGTACACTGCTGTTTCTGTTCATCGGCATTGCCGTTTGTATGCGGATGATGCTCGCGTTGGGGAGTTTCGATTATCAATTAGGGCCTTTTCTGGGATTCATTCTCGGCGGTGGAGTCCTGTTGTGGGTCGCTCTTGGTGGTCGCAATCCCTCGCGGGCCATTTCGCTCGTCGCGGGAGTTACACCGCTGGCAACATTCTATGTCATCACCAGCTTTCTGAAGGGGAGTTACGGACCGGCAACCTTGGTGACGCTGTTAACTTATGGCTTTGCCACTGCCGCGATGTTGATTCCTGCCATTGCCGAATTCGACGTGGCCACCGGTCGCACCAGCGACCGCGCCGATTCGTAACCACCGAGAACTCAAATAGTGGACGTGTTGCTCGAATACTGGCCTCATCTTGCAGCGATGCTGGTGATGATGCTGGCGTCGGCCTTTTTCTCGTGCAGCGAGGCGGCCCTATTCTATCTCACACGCGAAGAACGGGCCGAGTTGTTCAAGGCGGGACTGGCAGGGCAAATGGCTTGCCGATTGCTGGAGAACCCCGATCGGCTACTCAGCGCAATTTTGTTTTGGAATCTGATTATCAATATCGCTTTCTTCACTGTATCGAGCGTCGTTGGCCTGGGACTCCAGCGGCGGGGCGAAACCAGCATCGCCGGAGCACTCGCGATCACAACGCTGCTGGGGCTCATTGTGTTGAGTGAATTGTTGCCAAAGAATCTGGCGGTGTTGTTTCCCCGGAGAATTAGTCGAGCCATCAGCTTACCGCTCGCTGCCGCCACGCGATTGCTCGATCCGCTCATGCCCATGCTGCGGGCAATCAACACGGCATCGCAGCGCATCCTGTTTCCGTCATTTGTTGGCGAAAGGTATCTTGAACTATCCGACATCGAACAAGCGATCACGCTTAGCACCCCCGACAAATCGCTCGCGCAGCTCGAAGAATTGGTGCTGCAACAAGTGGTTGGACTCAGCGATTTGACGGTCGAAGAAGTGATGCAACCACGCGTCGAGCAAGAATTGTTCCGCCCGCCGGTGAGACTCTCCGATTTGCGTCGTCGGCCGCCGGCCGATGGCATGGTGCTCGTCGCCGAACCCGACAGCGACGAAGTCAACGCGGTAATTGTGATCGACAAACTGCCGCCCGGTGTGCAGGAGAAAATCGGCCGCTACGCCGAGCCAGTAGCCTATGTGCCGTGGTGTGCGACAGCGGCAACCGCGCTCGAAATGCTTCGCGACCGACATAGTAGCGTCGCGATTGTCATTGATGAATATGGCCACACGATTGGCACCGTCACGCTCGGGCAATTGCTGCAGTGGTTGCTCGCTCCACAGTCAATCGAACGGGGGCAGATGCGCCGCATCGGCACAGCCAGCTTCGGCCGCGGTGCCGAGTGGCAGGTCGACGCGGCGACTTCGCTCCGCCGCGTGAGCAAACAATTCGGCCTAGTACCGGTCGAATCGAAAAGCATGACCGTCGGCGGGCTGCTGCAAGATGGCTTGCAACGCATGCCACAGAAGGGCGACCAAATCGAGTGGCAAGGGCTCGAAATCGAAGTGCTTGCTGCGCCACGTCCCGGCAAGTTGGTAGCTCGCATTCGTACTAAGTCCCCACCCTCGGGCGAGCGATCGGGAGAATCCTCATGATCGCCGCCGTGTTGTTATTTGCGATAGCACTCGCGCTGAGCGCGTTCTTTAGCGGGAGCGAAACCGGTTTCTATCGCGTGACTCGCGCACGGTTGGTGATTGCTGCACTCGGGGGCGATTGGATTTCGAAGGCGCTGTTGTGGACTGCCAGCAATCCCTCGCTTTTTGTCGCCACCGCTCTCGTCGGCAACAACGTCGCCAACTATCTCTGTTCAGCCGCCATCGTCATGGGAGTCGTGGCTTGGCTACCGGGCAGCGCAACTGCTGAGTTTATCGCGCCAATCCTGCTGGCACCGTTGATCTTTGTCTACGGCGAACTACTCCCGAAAAGTTTGTTCTTTCGCGCGCCGAATCGTTTGCTCAGGCGTTGTGCGCCGGCACTGATCGTGGCAGGTGTGATTTTTGCTCCGGTGATTGTTGTGTTGTGGATGTTCAGCCGATTGATCGAGCTGGTCGGACGCCAATCGCCGCCGCAAATTCGCATGGTGCTGGCGCGTCGCGAATTGGGCCAACTGCTCGACGAAAGCCAAGCTGTTGGGCTGATTCAACCAACACAACAATCCATCGCACAAAGCGCGCTGTCACTTGGTGGCCAGCCTGTGAAGACGTTCATGTCGCTCGCGGCGCGGTATCCAAAAGCCAGCGAATCGATGTCGCCCGCCGAAGCACTCGCCCTCGCCCAGCGACACAACCGCATGCTGCTACCGGTCGAGAGTGCCGATGGCAAGCGAACGATCGTCGGCTATATCCGCACCAGCGATTGCCTGTTCGCCGACGCCGGCAAGCTGCCCGTTCAATCGCTGCTCGCGGTGAGCGAAAGCGATACCTATCTGGCGACCCTTGCGCGAATGGTCGCCACCGACCAACCTATGGCGCGGGTCATGAATCTCAAGGGTCAAACCACGGGGTTCATCACACTACGGGGTTTGCAACAAGCGCTTTTGGCCGATTGATCAGACTCATCCCGCGCCGCCGTGATGCAATCGGACGCGACAATAATTTTCACAGCAGAGCGCGACGATTCCATGTTTACCCTAAACTCACCTCATAAGTCCGCGACCCATCGATCGGCTGGGCGAGTTTAGAATTCGCAACCGCCAGCTCATAAAGTTGCTGACCACACGCTGTCGGATACTCGCCTGTCAAACACGCCTGACAGAGCGACTCGGTCGGGTGCTTGAGAGCGCGGGCGATTGCGTCAATTGGCAGGTAGCGAAGCGAATCGGCACCGAGGTCGGTGGCCATGGCGGCGAATTTTTCCTCGTCGCTCTGCGGTCCACCCATAAATCGCGGCGCGAACAACTCGCCGATGGTCGACATGTCGATGCCATAGAAACAGGGCGACACAATCGGTGGGCAAGCCACGCGAACGTGTATCTCTTTCGCGTGGCCCACCTCGCGAATGCGGTCAATCAGCACCCGCATCGTCGTCGAACGCACGATTGAATCCTCGACCAACAACACTCGCTTGCCTTCGAGCACTTCGCGGAGCGGTGTGTATTTTGTCGACGCTTTGTCTTTGCGGCTGGCGCCCCCTTCGATAAACGTTCGCCCTGAATAACGATTGCGGATTAGCCCCTCGACACTTGGCACATTGAGGCAGTAGGCCATCGAGTCGGCAGCCGCTTTGCTGGTGTCGGGAACCGGAACGACAATCGTGTCGTCATCGAGCGACAAAGTCTCGTCGCGGGCCAACTCTTCGCCAAGCGCTTTGCGGGCGAGGTAGACACTCCGGCCATCCATCGTGCTCGCTACATTTGCGAAATAGGCCCACTCGAAGTAACAGTGAGCTCGACGCGGACTCTCGGCGAATCGTTCGAAACGAATACCCTTCTGATCGATCGTCACGGCTTCACCGGGATCCATGTCGCGAATCGATTGACTGTCGAACCCAAGATTGAGCAGGGCGACACTTTCGCTTGCCGCTGCAAATAATGGGCCGTCGATCGCGTAGCAGAGCGGCTTGATGCCCAGCGGGTCGCGAGCAACGATCATCTCGCCCAGCGCGTTGACGAGCGCGATGCAGTAGGCGCCGTCAAACCGCCGGGCCACGTTTCGCATCATCTCGATTAGCGTCGGGTGTTGGTCGCCCGACATCTCGCGGCTGATCTCGTGCAGAATAATTTCGGTATCGGTATCGCGTGCGAGATGATGGTCGTCGTCAGCCAGCAAGCGTTCGCGCAGCTCTCCATAGTTCGATAGCTGTCCGTTGAAGCAGAAACTGAACCACTTGCGCTTTTGCAGGTGGTGCCGCTCGAACGGTTGAGCATAGCTGCGGTCGTCTTTTCCGCAGGTGGCGTAACGAGTGTGGCCAATCGCGGCACAACCTTCGAGCGATCGGAGCAATGACTCGGCTTTGCCCTGGTGGTTGAGTCGAAAGACTTCGTTCACCGAACCGAGCTCGCGATGGGTGTGAATTAACTCTTGTCGGTCGGGATGAAAGCTAGTCATGCCGGCCGAAAGTTGGCCGCGATTCTGAATGTCGAGCAACATCCTCGGCATCAATCGCGAGACTTTATTCGCAGCACCACTAGGCCACAACGGACTGCTAGCGCCGCCGGGCAGGTGATAAATCGCGGCGATGCCGCATTCGTGGTAGAGTTCGCTCATGCGTATTCGACGAAGCCGAGAGCCAGGGGCCAAAATGTCGTTCAATGCCAGCATTCTAGCGCTCGGGTGTCGTGTACTCAACCGGCAGCGTCTCGCGAGCCAGAAGCGTCAGCACCCAGCATTTCGCGAGAATCAGCGGTAAAGAGCAGGAATGACGTGTGTGACAATTGACATTCCACCCACGGCTTCGATCTGGAATACTCCTGTTGGTAGCACGAAACTCGCGGACTTGAACCGACGGCGCTAGCCGCGGGTTTTAAGTTCTCATTTCCTCATCCGCGGCTCCCGCCGTCGGCTTCAATCGTTATCCACTGGGCAACTGGCGTGAAGATTTTTTTCAGCGTTGGCGAACCGAGTGGCGACCTTCACGGCGCGAATTTGATCAGCGAATTGCGTCAACGCGATCCAAAGCTTGAATTCGTCGGACTTGGCGGACCACGCATGGCGGCCGCCGGTTGCGAGTTGCACTACGATCTCACGCAACTCGCCGTGATGTGGTTTCTGCGCGTGTTGCTCAACCTGCCAACTTTCTTTGCTGTGCTGCGCCGTGCCGATCATTACTTTCGCACCAACCGTCCCGATGCGGTGGTACTGATTGACTATCCGGGATTCAATTGGCACATCGCCCGGCGAGCGAAGGCCCACGGTATCCCCGTCTTCTACTACGGGACACCTCAACTGTGGGGCTGGGCAAGTTGGCGGATCGGCAAGATGCGTCGAACTGTCGATCACGCACTCTGTAAACTTCCGTTCGAAGAACAGTGGTATCGCGATCGCGGAGTCAACGCTACTTACGTCGGTCATCCGTACTTCGACGAGCTTCGCACACGCAAGCTCGATCGCTCGTTTGTCGAAGAGCAAGCCTGCCGCGGTCGATTGGTCACGCTTCTGCCCGGTTCGCGTACGCAGGAGGTTAAATCGAACCTCGAAGTACTGTTGCGTACCGCCGAGAAAATCAAACGGCAAGTGCCCGACGTCCGTTTCGCGATTGCCAGTTTCAAGCCAAGCCAGGCCGAGTTCGCGCGCGACCTGCTGAAGCAATATGACCTTCCTGTCGAAGTCTACCTCAATCGCACGCCCGAACTAATCGATGCGGCGACCTGTGCGCTGGCCGTCTCGGGTTCGGTCTCGCTGGAATTGCTCTATCACGCGAAGCCGACGGTGATTGTCTATCAGATATCTCGACTGGCATTTCGCGTGCAGCAGTTCTTCCGGCGGGTGCGTTACATCACGCTCGTGAATCTGCTCACGACCGACGATCTGTTTCCCGTCCAAGTTTCGGTCTACGACCGCCGCGACCCAGCCAATGCACACGTACTGATGCCCGAGTATTTGACCTGCGAAGATCGCACCGACGACATGGCGCAGCACGCGGTCGAGTGGCTCACCGACGAATCGCTCAGGCAATCGCGCATCGATGAACTTCGTGAACTTGCCGACCGACTAGGGCAGGGGGGAGCGTCCTGTCGCGCGGCCGATTACATCGTCGGTGAACTTGCCCAGTTGCCAGTTGCAGCGGCAGGTCCGAATAGCGTGGCGGCTTGACGGCGTTGGTTGCAGTCGGAAAGCTGAGCAAGTTGTTCGTAACCCCATTAAAACTCCGGCGGCTCACGCCTACCGGCTCGCCTGCTTGTGATATTTTCCGAACCACCCGCGACCGGGGCCGACCTGAACTTCAACGCCTTTGGCGTTCCGGTTCGGGTCCATCCCTTCTTTTGGATTGCTTGCGTTCTTACAAGCGGCGCACTCACGGGTCCGCCTAATATCAAGCTGATTCTGCTGTGGGCGGGAGTGTTATTTGTGTCGATTCTGGTTCACGAACTGGGCCACGCCGCGGCGCAGATTTACTTCGGCGGCAGGCCTTGGGTAGTGTTGCATGGTTTTGGCGGACTCGCCATCTGTGGTGACTGTGACCGACGCCCGACCAGCCAGATTCTTATCTCGCTTGCTGGACCGGCGGCCGGATTTTTGCTCGCGGGGCTGGTAGTTTCGTTGTTATTTGCCCTCGGTTATGAGCCGGTTTGGTCGCTGAACGGCGAATGGGGTGGTATGTGGATTGGGATCGGCTATTTGGCTGCGAATCCTATCGAGAGCGATGCGCTCGCTGATTTAGTTAGACAACTGCTCTACATCAACATCTTTTGGGGACTAGTGAATCTGCTACCGATCTATCCGCTCGACGGTGGTCGCGTCTCGCGCGAGCTATTCACGATGCAGGGCGACCCCCGCACCGGAATCGAACATAGCTTGTGGGTCTCGATCGCCGCAGCCGGGGCGATGGCTCTGTGGGGACTCAAAGAAGAAGAATGGTTGATTGTTTTCCTGTTTGCCTATCTTGCCTACACCAGCTACCAAACTCTTCAGTCATACAGCGGGCGCGGGGGCTGGCGATGAACGCGGAAGCGTTCCGCACGCGGCTGGTGATGCTCGGCGCGAGCAACTTGGCTATGGGCTCGTCGACAATCCTAAGTCAAGCACATCAAGTCTTCCCTGGTCCGATCGATGTGCTCATCGCCTGTGGTCATGGCCGCTCTTACCTGGGTTCATCGCGAATACCGTTTCGCGAACTCCCTGGCATTGTCGAGTGCAAGTTGTGGGACGATCTCGCCCAGCGCGACGCGTTGCCAACCAAAGTGATCGTCACCGACATCGGTAACGATATTTTGTATGGTGCTAAGGTCGACGAAGTGCTTCGCGCGATTGAAGTTTGCGTCACACGATTGACTGACGCGGGCGCCGAAATTGCGATGACAGGATTACCAGTGTCTGGTCTTCCGAGCCTCGGACCGCGTCGTTTCGAAATTTTTCGCCAACTTTTTTTCCCGCGTTGTAAGTACACTTTGGACGAGGTAAAACGACTCGCGTGCGAGCTCGACCAACGGCTCGAAGAACTCGCGTGTGACTACACGTGTCATTGGCTCGCGATGAATCGTGAGTGGTATGGTTTCGATCCGATTCACTTGCGTAACGCACACGCGGCGTACGTGTGGCAACTCGTCGTCGATTTATTGCGAGACGAAAAACAGCTTAAAAACAAGCGTGAAAGCGTCGGGCGCGCATGGCGACGATGGTGGCAATGTCAAACGGCAACGCCCGCGACGCGCAAGTTGTTTGGCAGCGAGCGCGAATTCGAACAGCCCTCAATGCGACTCGATGATGCGAGTTGTGTGTCTTGGTATTAGCGCGCCAAGCGATCGCTTTTCGCACTCGCGTTCGTCATCGATCGATCGCAGTGCGCGCATCGCGTTGCGACTGTTTCAAAAAATTTTTGTGCAGAACGTGTTGCCAAACTTTCGCGAATACGTACAACTATCAGCAAGCAACGCTGTTGCGTGCGAAGAAGTTGCGTGAGAACGCTGCAACAACAACTTATAACAACGAGTTGCAACACGCTTACCGAAACCAATCGCAACAGTTGATCGCCGTGGAAGGGCGATCGAAGTGACAAGGGTGAGATGGATCGCAAGACGAAGGCAATCGATGCCAATCGCCATGGCGAGCCGTCGAGCCGAAACCCGTTTTAGGAGATTAGACCGTGGCTAAGAAGAAGAAGGTCGCCAAGAAGGCGACGACGAAGAAGGTTGCCAAGAAGAAAGCAACCAAGAAGAAGGTCGCCAAGAAAAAGGTCGCCAAAAAGGCAACCAAGAAGACGGTAGCCAAGAAGAAGGCGACCAAGAAGAAAGCCACAAAGAAAAAGGCGACCAAGAAGAAGGTAGCCAAGAAGAAGTCGGCGAAGAAGAAGACCGCCAAGAAGATGTAGAGCAATAGCTCCCTTGGCGACGCCAGCCGAGCGAATTGTCGCATGGCGCGCACAATGAAACAACGAGAAAAAGCCGCCCGGCAATCACCCGGCGGCTTTATTTATGGCTGTGTTCGGGAGCCGAGCCAGGGCTCATTGGCTCCTTCCGACGCTGACTTGTCTCTGCGGGAGCGTCCCGCTCACCAAGTGTTCTCGTTAGAGGGTTGGCAGTGTCGGCAGCGTTCCGCTACCTTTTCGCGTGTCGATGATGCTGCGAACCATCGCCTGGGTGATGACGCGAAAATAACCCGCCGTTTCGGTGTCGGTGAGGTTGCCGCTGGTGTCGCCTGCGTCGCCCCGCTGGCGAATGGCGATGTTAATCGGTACTTCGCCTAGGAATGGCACGCCGAGCCGCTCGGCGGTACTCTTCGCCCCACCGGTGCCGAAAATGTCGTAACGCTTGCCGTTGTCGGGGCAAAGAAAGTAGCTCATGTTCTCGACCATCCCCAAGCGAGGGATATTCACTTTCTCAAACATCGCGATCGCCTTTACCGCATCGAGCAGCGCCACATCTTGCGGCGTGCAAACGACCACCGCGCCACTAAGGGGCAACATTTGCGAGAGCGTCAGCGCAATGTCGCCGGTCCCTGGTGGCATGTCGATAATCAGGTAATCGAGATCGCCCCAATCGGTGTCGCGCAGGAACTGAGTGATCGCCCCATGCAGCATCGGTCCGCGCCACACAACCGCTTCGCCCGGTGCAACGAGAAAGCCCATGCTCATCACCGGCATGCCATCTTTCTCGATGGGTTGCAAGCGTTTGTCGACAACCGACGGTCGACCTTCGACGCCCAATAGGTGGGGAATGCTCGGTCCATAAACGTCGGCATCCATGAGGCCAACCTTTGCCCCAGCATTCTTGAGGCCATAAGCAATCGACGCGGCCACGGTACTTTTGCCAACACCCCCTTTTCCAGAACCGACGGCAACGACGCTCTTGGCGGTGAGGCC
This sequence comes from Pirellulales bacterium, assembly GCA_041752635.1. Lineage (GTDB taxonomy): Bacteria > Planctomycetota > Planctomycetia > Pirellulales > Lacipirellulaceae > JBGSWC01. The sequence goes on from JBGSWC010000183.1 coordinate 10,422, forward strand.
AATCTGCCCAAGTTTCTCGGCCGGACGGTCGTGCGGCACAATCTCGACTTGAATGCTCTTTGCCTCTGGAAGCGCTTGTATCAACTTAAGGCGGATATCGCTTTGCACTTCTTCCCATAGCGGCGCGGCCCAGCTCGTGAGGCCAACTTCGACCCGCAAAGTGGCGTCGTCGATTTCAATCTCGCCCACTTGTTCCATGCGAACAATGCTGCGGCCCGTTTCGGGGTCGTCGATTTTTTGAAGAATATCGAGAACTTGTTGTCGGTTAATGAGATCAGACATGTCTTGATTGCTCTTGGTTGAACAGGAGGGAGCGGAGATAGCAGAGAAAAATAACTTCTAGCGACGGCATCTTGTCGCCGTCTGGCTGACGTTTTCCGACAACAACGGCGGCAAAATGCCGCCGCTAAGGTAGGTCGAAATCGGGCGATCACTACTGCCAGCTATAGCGAGGTAGCTGGTCGATGCCAACCCACCGGCAATCGAGGCAAGCCGGTTTGCGTCGGATCGATTGATACAGCTTGCTCAATAACACACTTGACAACCCGACGAACTGTTTCGACATCGCTCGGCGAATCGAGAACAGCCGATGCTCCCGCTTCGCGTAGATATCGCGATTGAATGGCTAACGCGTCGGCGTTAGCCGTGGTCGAGAATGGCCTCGCCAAGAGCGCGACGATTAGACGCATGGGCGATTGCCGGCGGGCCGTCGCAACGAGTGTCATGGCCGTAGAAAGTTCGGCGGGCGTTTCTAGCAGCAGCGGCGTGCTGGCCGAACTCGCAACGCACTGTCGGCTCGCTGCGAGGTCGACAACTACCAACGAAGCGTTGCCCGATTTAGCGATTTGTCGCTTGATTGCCGCGATCCACACGCTGTCTTCGCAGCGAAGCGCGAGCGTTGGTGGTGGAAACAACACGAGTGGCGGTTCGCTGCTCATGGCTCACCTTCTTCAATAAACTCTGGCGCATCGTCGTGGGGCGTCAACATGCCGAACGATTCGAGCAAGCGATAAAGTCGCGGCCGAGAAATTTCGAGCAGTCGGGCGGCTTCGGCTTTGTTGCCCCCGGCCATTTCGATGGCGCGCTCGACGAACCACCGCTCGACCTGTTGCATCGTTTTGTCGATCGAGATCGGCACGTGACTCTGTCGCCGCCCGGCGGCTAGCTCGCGGGCGTGATGCAGGGAAGTTGGCAAGTCGCCGGCTTCGACCAGCGTGCCACGAGCCGTCTTACACGCCGACGCGATCGCTTGGCGAAATTCGGCGAAGCCGCCGGGCCAATCGTAAAGCGCCAGCAAGTCGTTTGCTCCGCCACTGAGCCCAGCGAGCTGCAAGTTGCTCGCGGCATTTCGCTCTTCGACCACGGCCTGAGCGAGCAACGGCAGATCTTCGCCCCGGTCGGCGAGGGTTGGCAGGTCAATTTCAATTGTTGCGAACCGGGTCCGTAGCGAGGTTTGTAGCTCGGTGTCGGTCGTGGCCGCTCGAATGAGTGTGCCGATCGGCTGCACATTGCGTGGTAGCGCGGCCAGTGCGATTGCGAGCTGTTCTTGGAGACTGTCGTCGAGTTGTTCGAGGTGTTCGACCAGCAGCGTGGTAGGCGTCGATTGTCGCTGAGCGGTCGACAGGAGCGTGGTGAACTCGCCCGGTGTCACCAGCCGCGCTTCCGCTACAAGCAAGCTGCGCGTTGGATCGCCGACCGATTGACCACGGCCATGATGAATGAGCCGTGCGACGGTGGCGATATCGCTGCCACAAGTGCCAGAGAGCAAACAAGCAGCGCGGCTTGCGATGGCAGCGGCAACTTGTCGCTGCGTTTGCAAAATCGCTAAACTCTTGCCCGCAAGGATGTCCCCATCGGTGGTCGCCGCTTCGCTCCGCCGCCATTGCAGGAGCTGATGATGCCGTGCTTCGGCGGGCGAGATGCGGCGTGTCGCCTCGGCAAGTTCCGTGGCGGTCTTGTCGACTGTCGCAACAATGACCAACAGTGGCGAGTCGTCAGTCGATGAATCGGCGAGCGGAATGAATTCGGCATCCCGGTGACGAATTCGGCCATCGCCGGCAATCACCGAAATAAGGCCTTGGCGTTTCAATGTAACATTAGGCGGTGGCGCTAGCCCCAACAGTGCGCCCGATTTGCCTACGGAAGAAGACTGGTAGGCGAGCTTCGCCCCCAATATCTGCTCGGTGGGGAGGCCCACCCACTCGGCAAGCGCGGCATTGACGAAGCCGATCCGCCGTTCGTCGTCGACCAGGTATATCGGCAGCGTTGAATCGGCGAGCCAATCGGTCGGTGCGAGTTTTTTGCGAGACTTGGTCACAGCAAATTAGATCATCCAAACGGATAGTACGAGATACCACATGATACCCAACACCAACCCAAGCGCGATTCGCAGCACCACGGGGCTTTTTACTACGTCGACGACGTTCCGTGCGAAGGAGTAGGTAAGCCGCCCGAACCAGGCAACTAACCCCCCCGTCTCCGAAATCTGTTTCGGCACTAACTCGGCCATCAGAAACCAGGTCGTGAAGACAGCCAGCACACCGACCCACGTGACGCGCAGCGAAAGATTCAGTAGTTCGCGCGCCCATGCGAGCACGAACAGCGACAAAGCGAGCGTCACGAGGCTATACCGCCACCAGGGTCGCTTGGCTCGTCGCATCGGCGCGGGGCGTGCCGGTTCATCATCGTCATCGAACGGGCTGGAAGAGCTGGAAGCCATGCGGGCGATTATACATGGTCGCGACGCGCTTCGCGCGCAATACATGAGCCGGTGGCGTGAGCCACCGGGTAATTTGTGGTATCCCTATTCGTCCGTAAGGTTGGACACCTACTCACCTACTCATCCGCTGACCAACGTCAGCGGCTCATGGGAGGATCAAAAAACAAAGCAAGGCCGCGGTCACCAATGGCAACCGCGGCCTCGACTTAGTTTCATTCTGACGTGCTTCTCGTGCCTGCGATTATCCCCCCCGAGTAACCACTGGCTTCATGCGACGGTTGCCACACTAAAAGACGTCGAGAATGAAATGGTGTCCGCTGTGAAACTTCCGCGGGCTCGGGTAATAGTTATGCCAGTGACGGTTGTAGACCGGAATCCGCATTTCAGGCGGATAGCGATGGTACAAACTGTCGGCACTGCGGTAGTACTCGCTGCCCCAAAAGTTTTGGGGATAATAAACGTACGGGTAATGGTAGAAGCGATTCCAGTCTTGCGTGGTATAGGTGCTGCCCCACGCGCGACCATAGGCCTGTTGAGCCTGGGCCTCTTCGGCCGAGCCGACCGCCAACAGCGCGGCTGCCAGTCCAGCAAGTAAGATCCCTCGGATCATGCGAAATTCCCCCCAATTGTCGGCGTGCATGGCGGCCCCGCGTTCGCGGAAGCACTCGCCACGCCCCTCGGCTAAGACAAGCATCGGCAACCGGCACAGCCGGTATTGAGGAAATAACTGATAAGACCGGCAAAGTCTGCCGGACCGGCATCGAATGTCGCCCACCAAGGGGAGCCACCGTCGCCAAGAAGGTTAATTCGCCGCTTTGCGACAAACGTTTATGAGGAGTGTTATTGTTCGATGAATGCGACCACATTGCCACAACGGAGTCCATTGCCGATGCCCGTTTTTAAATCCGACGCCGAATTCGAAGCCTACGTGACTCAGCAACAGGCCGACTTGGTGGCTGAATGGGGACCAGCCGAACCACCCGCACGGCCTCCCGTAGCGATGATCAAGCTCCAGCGACTGCTCGGCATTGTTGTGCCGCTGGCCGTGATTGTTGTGCTGGGTATTTGGTACAAGAACTACATCACCGCGCCGCGGCAGTATACCGATACCTGGGACTGCATTCTCGACTCGGCCGCGTGGGTCGGCGGCCGCGAATATAACGCCAATGCCAATACGTTGACCGATCGGCTGACTTTCGTCAGGCCACGTGAGCAAAGCGAAGGGCGTTAGGCCGACTCATCGTCGCTTGGGGTGGGCTTAGCACCTCGAGCAAACCCACCCCGCCGATGAAAGTAAATATAACTAGCCGCCGCCCGCATCGGGGCGCTCGCGAGCAGTAGATTGAACGCCGCGTCGGTCTGGAAGTGGTCGAACAGGAACCGCAACATTCGCTTCACGCGGAACTTGGGATAAGTCTGCGCGAACCAACCGTGCGGATCATCGCGGCGGCCGCTGAGGAAATCGCCAATGGCGTGGCCGGCGGCCATTCCATGTTTGAGCGCTGTGTGAATGCCCCCGGCAGTGACAGGCGAAACCATGCCGGCCGCATCTCCGACGAGCAGCGCACGTTCGGTGCTGACTGGGCGAATAACGCCCCCACAAGGAATCATGCCGGCTCGCACCGACAATGGTTCACAGTCCGGCAGGTCGATCACACGGGCAATTTTTTCAAGGTAGCGGTCCATCACTCGTTTCATCGCATCAGGATCTCGCTTCATCCGTCGAGCGAGTCCCACCTGAGTGACGCCGACTCCCGGCACGATCCATCCGATGTAGCCCGGCGCAAGGCGGCGGTCGATGAAACAATGCAGCCGGTCGTCGGCCGGGATGTCGAGCCCGGTGTACTCATACTCCATACCGAACAGAAAGTCGCGGTTCAGTCCCAGCCCGAGCGTCTTGGCAACTTGCGAATTCGGCCCATCGGCACCGACCAAGTACCGCGTGGTGCCTGACTCGCCAAGGTCAAACCCACTGCGCGACCGCGTCGCCGAGCGAAACGGCGTCGCGAGACAAATTTCGGCTCCCGCTTCGCGAGCGCGATCGGCCAACCAGCGCATGACCTGAGGCGTATCGGTGGCGAGAAAATAATAGCCCGGGGCGTCGAGATCGACATGCCGCATGTTAGGTGCGTAGAGCCGGACGCCCGGCACGGCCCTTACATAGTCGGCCGGCAGCGAATCGAGCAGCGAGATCTGCTCGACGACATCCTTGACAATGATGCCGGTCGTATGGAGCTTCTCGCCCGGGTCGCCTTTCTTTTCGAGCACACTAACTTTGAACCCGGCCCGCGCGAGGACCGTCGCGCAAGCCAAGCCGGCAAAGCTCGCGCCGACGATCGTGCAATCGGTCGTTTCATTGGCCATGAAGTCTGCGAACTCCGGGTGTGGGGACAACTCTGCATTGTAGCGGACTTCTGATATGATTTCGGTAGGCGACTACGTCCATTTTTTTGACGCAGAGACGCGGAGTCGCAGAGAAGCGCAAAGAAAGAAAAAGTCATTCGTCGTTTTCTCTGTGCTTCTCTGCGACTCAGCGCCTTTGCGTCGAAATCCCTTCGTTCTGTGAGTGGTTGCATGCCCAGTAAAATCAAAGACCTCTTCGACGATCCGCCGGCTTCGAAAGTCGAGATCGTGCCTTTGCACGAACTGACCGAAGGCCAAGAGGCCGACTTCTTTGCCCTGCTGGCCGAGAAACAGATTCTCACCACCCGCGACAAAAAGCCCTATTTTCGCGTGACATTCCGCGACGCGAAGCGCGATGTGAGTTTTCCGATCTGGAACGACGCTCCGCTGGCGGCTGATTGCCGCGACAAGTGGCAGGCGGGACAGTACTTCAAGCTGCGGGCCACCCTCCGCGAAACTAACTACGGCCCGCAACTCGACATCGCACGTATTCGCTTGGCCGACGAGACCGATGCGGCCGATGGGTTCGATCCGCTGATGTGTTTGCCACGCTCGCGATTCGATGCCGAGGAGATGTTTGCCGATCTCGTCGAGATTGCTCGTACACACATCAACGACGAAACGCTGTGTGAAGTAGTCGTCGGCATTTACGAGAAGTATCGCGATCAGTTGCTGACGTTGCCGGCGGCGAAGTTCAATCACCACGCCTACGTTGCCGGCTACCTCGAACACGTTCGCAACGTCGCTCGCACGACGCTCACCCTATCGCAGTCGTACAGCGAATTCTACACCGAACTCGACCCGCCACTGAACGTGGGCGTCGCCCTGGCCGGTGCGCTATTGCACGACATCGGCAAGCTCCGTGAGTTGACCGAAACCCCCGCTGGTGCCGAGTACACGGCATCCGGCACGCTGATCGGACACATTCTGCAAGGCCGCGATATGTTCCTTGAAGCGGTCGCCGGGACCGACCTCGACGCCGAGTTACAACTACGCGTCGAACACATTATCGTCTCGCACCAACGCCTGCCCGAATGGGGCGCGCCGAAACCACCGATGACACCCGAAGCGCTAATCGTGCATCACGCCGACGACCTCGACGCGAAACTACAGATGATGGTGGCGGCCATTGTCAGTGAAGACGGAGACGAAGAGTTCACGAGCAAGCGGAATCCGCTGCGGATGGGGGTTTATCGTGGCAGCGTGGCAAGACTCTCCGAGTCGTGAGCGCCGGTTACTCGAAAATGGAAACATTGACATCGGCGGCTCGGCAGATTGCCTTCAGTGGCTCGTCAAGAGTGGCCAGAGAACAACATCGCTGCTTCGCGAGCGCCACATAAGCTCCGTCGTAGGCTGTGAGTTCGTGCGAAAGCGTGAGACCCATGATCTGCGATTGGTGGGGGAGGGAGGAAATCTCCAGCGGCAGCGTCTCTAAAATCGCCAAGAAGTGGAACGCCGGTTCCGCAGTGATCCGCTTCCGCCGCCGAACATTGATCGACAAAGCATTCCATATTTCGAACCAAAATAGGGGCGGAACGACGCCCGATTCGATAGCCAGTCTGTCGAGCACCCATTCGGCGTATGTTCGGTCCTCGTCAGGAAGCGCCAACGAGACGATGGCCGAAACGTCGACAACCAAACTCATTGCTCCAGACCTTCGCGAGCATCAGTCATAAACTCGTCGAGCGAGATTCCGACGAAGTCCTTCCGCAAAGCGAGCAAACTTGCCTTCGCCTTTTCGGGGTCGTAGTTTTGCAATCGCGATTCGTCGATGGCTTCAATAGCCTGCCGGGCGGTTCGCTCGACGAAAGCACTCACGTCGCCAAATCGCGAAGCGATGGCGGTGTATGTGTCTTCGGAAATGTCGATTTGCATAACTGGCTCCTAAAACCGCGAATATTGTATCACCGAAATGGCCCGCTAGTCAAAAACCATCTCGACCACTTCCTGTCCATCCCCCAGCATACTCTCCCCCACCACGAGCGACACACGCACGTCGTCGGCGAGGCCTAGCACTTCGCCGTCTTTGAGCGATTTGCCCGAGGTCAACATATAATGTGCAACATTGTAAGCGTGGCCGATCAGCGTTTGGGGTTCGCCCATAAACTGGCGGACTTCAATTTCGGGTTGGCCGAGCGCAGTCATTCCGGTGGTAAAAAGCCGCACGACGCCGGGCACTTCGGTCGCTTCCCAACGAAAGTCGACCCACAAGTGCAACGGTAAGTCGTCGCGGGTCGCTTGTTCGGCGACGGCGCAAAATGCCTCGGCCGGATGGACCGCGCGACTGGTGCCCCACTGAATTCCAATCGCAGGGACCGATTGCATCAGAACTTGCGTGAGTCGGGTGAAGTGCATGGCGCGACTGGTGAGCCGAGGCGTTTCGTCAACCATCGCAACGAGCAGGTGAGCTGTGTGCCGGGCGAGTTCCGCCTCGGCCGATGGCCAATACCAGGCGCAAGCGGCCGGGCCGGCGAGTTGGTCAGCGGGAATCGGCCGCGGCACAAGTGTGTAGGCAACCACTCGATCGCCCCAAGCAATGGTCGCCATGTTGGCCGTTTGGCTGGAGACTGTCGCTGGCGTACCGTCGTCGCCCAGCCTCGCGTCGCCGAGACCCTGGGCGACAGCCTGCGGTTCGGGTAATTCGGCGTGCGGCAAAGCGACCAGCGCCAGCCACGTCGATTTGTTGGGAGTCATTTCGTCGCGCTATTTGGGCACAAAGGCTTGAGCAATACGAGCATGGCCCGACAAGTCGTCGAGCGTGGGAAGCCGGGTGAGGGGCGAAGCTTCGAGCAGCTTTTCCACACGATCGACAATTGTCGGGCTGATTTCCATCGCGAGCAAGCCACCAGCGGCGAGTCGTTCGCCCGCTTGGTCGATGATTTGCTCAATGATTGTGGTCCCTTCGACGCCCCCATCGAGCGCACCCGTTGGCTCATGATCGCGAACACTCTTATCAAGCGTCGCTAGTTCGCCGGTTGTGATGTATGGCGGATTGCTGACAATCACCTCGAATTTGGCAACTGGCAACTTCGCAAACAAGTCGCTCTCGATGAACTGTAGGCGGTCTTCGACATGGTGCCGCGCCGCGTTCCGCCGCGCGACGGCCAGCGCTTTCGCACTCACGTCGACGGCGGTCACCTGGGCCGACTTGAGCTGCTTCGCCAGACAGACGGCAATGCACCCGCTGCCGGTACCGAGGTCGACGATTGTTGGTTGGGCGAAGCTCTTCGACTTCACCCAGTCGATGACCGTCATCACCAATTGCTCGGTTTCGGGCCGAGGAATAAGCACATCGGGTGTGACCTCGAACTCGAGCGAAAAGAATTCGCGTTTGCCTGCTAGGTACGCAAACGGCACGCCCGCCGTGCGTCGTTTCACAAGCGCGCGAAACTTAGTACGCAACTCCTCGCTGGCGATCTCTTCAAATGCCGTGTAGAGCATGATTCGCTGGCATCCGCGAGCGTGTGCCAACAGCACTTCGGCTTCGAGCCGCGAGCTTTCGATGCCCTGCTTCCCAAAATAGTCGCTTGTCCAATTGAGCAACCTCCCAATTGTCCAGGTTTCTTGTTCCGATTGTCCTGGGTCGTTAGTCATGACAAGGAACTTTGAGCGAGGTAACGAGCACGTTCATGAATGACGAATAAATCTGGCATTAACGCGATATCGATAATCGCCACCTCGGCTGCGTTATTGTTTCTCAGACCTCATCGAGGCCATCCATATCGCCGCGGAGTTGGCGGCGATCGTGGTCGATCATTGCGTCGGTGACTGGTTGCAGATTGCCCGAAATGATTTGGTCGAGCTTGTAGAGCGTTAAATTGATGCGATGATCGGAGAGGCGGTTCTGCGGAAAGTTGTACGTGCGAATCCGTTGGCTCCGGTCGCCGGACCCGACGAGCCCCTTACGCTCGGCCGACCGTTTGGCGTCTTCTTGCTGCTGATAGTGGTCGTAGATTCGGCTCTTGAGCACACGAAGCGCTTTGGCGAGGTTTTTGTGCTGGCTCTTTTCATCTTGACACTGGACGACGATGTTCGTTTCAAAGTGCGTGAGTCGTACGGCCGACTCCGTCTTGTTCACGTGTTGTCCACCGGGACCACTGGCGCAGAATTTGTCGAGCCGATAGTCGTCTGGTTTGAGGTTGACTTCCACGTCCTCGGGTTCGGGCAAGACAGCCACCGTCGCGGCCGAAGTATGAACACGACCCTGTGTTTCAGTTTCAGGGACACGCTGCACTCGGTGGCCGCCACTTTCGTAGGCCAGTTCGCGATAAACACCCTCGCCTTCGAACGCCAGCGAGATTTCTTTAATGCCGCCAAGTTCCGAAAAGCCGATGTCCATGACTTCGACTTTCCAGCCCTTCTGCTCCGCATGGCGACGATACATTTCGTAAAGATCGCGGGCAAAAAGTGCTGCTTCGTCGCCGACTGTCCCCGCGCGGATTTCCATGATGCATCGCGAACGGTTGGCGTCTTCGCCACCGATGGTTTGTTCGAGCAACTCGTTCCACAGCTTCTCGCGCTTGGCGAGCAGTCGCTCGATCTCGATCTCGGCCATCTCGCGCATTTCGACATCTTCGGCACGCAGCATCTCGCGGGCTTCGCTGATCTCTTTGTTGAGATTTTTGAACGCACGGTACTTGCCCACCAAGCGAGCAAGCGAGCCATGTTCGCGGGCAACACTCGATAACCGATTGCCGTCAGACAGAATATCGGGGTCGACGAGGTCGCGCTCAAGCTGCTCGAATCGTGCTAGCTTGCCTTCTAAGAGATCGCGCATGAGAGAGTCGGCGGTGTAGGGGAGTGAGAAAACGGCCAAGACCCCCAACGGATTTGGGGGCCACGCGAGGCTCGAAATTCTCCCAGCTACTTGCCCTTGGCTTTGCCCTTGCCGAGGCTGGCGTAGCCTGCTTTTTCGAACTTCTTCTTGAATTTGTCGATGCGACCAGCCGCGTCGACGAACTTCAGTTTGCCCGTATAGAAAGGATGACAGGCACTGCAAGTGTCGACCTTCAACTCCTTGCGTGTGCTGCGAGTGGTGAACGTGTTGCCACAACCACAGTGCACGTGCGTTTCGTAATATTCGGGATGAATGCCTTGTTTCATGGCCACACTCGCAAATCGGCTGGCGTCTCGGTTTAAAACCGGGCACTGCTAGCTGGGGGATGGAAGGAGTATCGAAACGCAGAAGTGTACCGGCCCAGGGGACTTTGGGCAAGCGGGTGGTGGATGGTTAGTGTCGTAAGCGTGTGTTGCTAGACTGGCGTTTTCGTTTATCTTTGTATCACAAGAACCACAGCGTTGAAGATGAGCAAACCCCGCTCAAAACCTGGAATCCTCGGTGCCGTCCTGCTAGTTGCATTGCTGCTACTGGGGTATATGGGGGTGTACTATGCGATCGTCGAGCCTCACCCCGCGCCGGCTGCCACCCTCAACGAGGTAACGTACGTTTACGTGGGTCACAGTTATCGATTCGGCGGAGAGTTTTCACGATGCCTGTTCGCTCCTGCGCACTACCTCGACAAGCATGTTTTTCGTCGAGATAAGTGGGTATTGTAAGTGGTCAACTCAGCAACACACTCTAAGTAGGTGTTTATGAATTGCTGTCATCTCTGTTGCGGCTTGGTGGTTCGGCAGAGGCGTCCAAGCATGAGTCGAATCATGGCGATTTGGATCATTGCCTCACTGTTCTCTACCAACTCTTCGTAGTCCTTGCTGAGGCGACGAGAGTGAGCCAGCCAAGCGAAGGTCCGCTCGACAACCCAGCGTCGCGGAAGGACTTGG
>JBGSWC010000184.1:0-19050 GCA_041752635.1 Pirellulales bacterium
CGAACAGCAGCGTCGGCACCCGGTCGAGGTCGCCCGTCCGCGCCAGGGCCTTCACGGCCACAATGCGGGCTTGCCATGGGCCGTTTCGGGCTACTTGTTCGAGCTTGCGGATGCTCTTGGCGTCAGAACCATCAAGCTGGATCGATGAGGGATCGATACCATCAAACGTTGAGAGGTCGCCATCTTCGATGAATTTGAGCATATCGTCGACTTCGGTCTTCGGCACATCGGCGACGAGTTTGCCGTCTTTTCCCATCTTGATCTGTCCTGCCGTCGGCAGGCCAACACCACCGATCGAGATGCCTTCGCCAAGGCTGGCCTCGATCATGCCTCGGGTCGATCGCATCAAGAACAAAATCGTGAAGGCCGTGTCGGGACCTTCGGAGCAGCCTGTCTCCCACGAGCCTGATTTGTCTTGGGTCTTCATGGCATAATTGACGCCGTTGTTGTACCAAGTCGGCGATTCTTCGCGGGTTCCGTCGAGAATCTCCTGAAAACTCTTGTATCGTTCGAGAGCGTACATGTAATACGAGGTGAAACGCTCGAGTTCGACCTCATAGTTCTTGTTCATCCACTGGTCGCCCCGTTCAAGCGTTGCCAACATTTGCTGCTGATTGAGCGACCCGGCCGAAAGTCGCGGGGCGCGGCGAGTGCTGGTGTTTGCAACTGGTCTCAAACCGGGCGGGAGGTCGCTGTCTTCATCTTGCTTTGCCTTGTTGCTGCGTTCGATGACGCCAAACAAGTCGGCAAAGATCAACAGACTGCCCATGCCGGCCGAAGCCATCGAGCAAGTCGTTTCCTCTTGCTTTACGAGTTTTCCGTTCTGGGCTAGCTTCCCTTGATAGCCCCAGGCCCCCGACGGGTCTTGCGTCGCCATGAGCCACTTTGCCGCACGCTCGGCCATCGCTGGGTTAATGTTGATGCCCTTTTCGTGAGCTTCCCAGAGACTCAGCGCGCCGTATTGCGACTGCGATGTATCGCCCGTTTCAAAATTGTCGTAACCCCAGCCACCATGCTGTTTTTGCCGCTTGGCGAGTAACCCCAAGTAATAGTCAATGAGCTTGCGGTGTTTCAACACATCGAGCTCACAGAGAAAAATAATCGCCAGCCCGTTGCTATACATGTCGATATTCTCAAGCTTGTTCGCTTGAGCTTCTTGCTGACACGCTTCGAGCGCCTTCGCGACCCACGGATGGTCTGGCTGGTTGTTTTTAATGAATGTGAGTGCGATTAGACACTTGCCACCAAAACGATCTTCCTTCGATTTTTCGAGGTACTTAAGTCCCGCGTCGATCATCTTGCGGACTTCGGGACTCTGGGGTGTGTAGGCTTGCACGGAATGCATCTGAAAGCCAGTCAACACTACCGCGGCTATCAACAGTTGGCGAATGCACATGGTTTCGGTCCTTGAGTTTCGGAGTCGAGTGGTTGGCACCCGACTGACGCACGCGTAATTACAGGATGCGAAAACGATACGAACCGAACATCCCGGCCACCTGTGGCCGACAAATCCGATTCGCCGAATGACGCTGTTCCTGAAGAGTGCCTTTAACGTATCTTATTACCAGACGGCAACTTGCGTCAAGCAACATGCGTCGTTCCGCCGTTCATATCCCAAAATTTCGGCAATCGACCACCAGCTCTTTCGCTACGTGACGCCAAAAGTCGGCGTCGACATAGCCAAGCTCAGCGGCGGTTTGCCAGTCGCCAGCGCCCGCTGTCGGAGACCAATCTCGCGACTTAAGCAGTGTTAGCCGCTCGGCTCCTAGTATCTCCGCGAGCCGTGCCGCGATCGAATCGCTGGTGACTCGCCAGCCGACCCCGAGCGGGGTACCTGGCTGCTGTGATTCGTCCTTCCGCAACCAATTCGACGGCACGATTCGGACGGTCGGCGAATCGCTCTGCCCAATCTCTTCGATCGTCGCCACGGCAGGCATTTCTGGCAACAGTTGCCCCACCAAGTTCGACGTGGCATCGAGCAACTCGATGGCCAGCCAATGGGCCGCTTCGTCGGAAATTGTGAATCGTCGCTGATATTCACGGAGCGAGTCGACGTATTTACCGCCACCGACGAGCAGGACAATCTGCCGATCCGGAGTCTGGTCGCTGAGCCACTTCGCGAGCGCGGCTCCGAGGTCGGGTCGGTCGAGCAGACTGCCCCCCAATTTCACAACGTGTCGTGTCATAAGGACTTGCCGCTGAGCTGTTGGTCGAGGAGCGCAGCGACGGCAGCCGCACACAGCGCAGTCTGTTGTTCTGTGGAGATTTGTTCGAGCCCCACGGTTTTCGCTCCGGTCTCGCTGAGTACCTGAGTAAGCCAATCGCTGCCTGAGCCGGAAACCACAATCTGACCGGCTGATTCGGGGTGCCGGTTGCTCACAATTTCGAGTCCACGTAGCACCTGTTCGCGCTGTTTAAGGTGAACCTGCTTGGCAATCGACATGATCTCGCCGTCGCTCAATAGCTCTCGATCGCCACAGACGCATCGCGCGACTCGTGTGAGAGTGTGGTTAAGCGTGTGGGGCTGGCCATCGGCGGTCGACAATTGCGACCCGAATTCGATAAAGCCGAGCATCGCATTGACGTCGGCCGTCGTGGCGAATACTTCGGCGGCGACCAAACAGGGTTGACCGCGCAGCTCTACTTCGCCCACAACGCATGGCAAGGGCGTTCGTGTAAGTCCAGTGTAGAGGAGCTCGCCCGCGAGCAATCGATCGATGTCGGTTTGCGAGTTTGTGGCGATCTCTCCGCGCAAGACCGGAATGATGTCAACGGTTGTCGACCCCATGTCGATCCAGAGCCCGGTCGCTTGAGGTAACCACGCCGAAGCGAATCGTGCCGCTGCGTGCCAATTGGCCGAGGCGGCGAGTAGCGGTTGAGCCGCGAGCGACTGGGGAGTGTGAAACGCTCCGTCGACACCGTAGATATAAATAGCGATATCGTTGGCAGCCGTTTGCACGGCATCGACGATGTGGATTACGCCCTCGCGCTTCGACGCATAGCAGTCAGCCAGCTCACCGGTCATGGTGAGGGCAATGGCTTTTATTCCGCTGAATAGACCAACACAAGAAACTAACTCGGCGGCAAGCTCCTCGCGCCGCTGCCAGAGCGCAAATTCGCGAATCGCGACGCGGCCATCGGTCGACGCGAACTTAAGATTAGCACCACCGACATCGATTCCGAGGATGTTCATAAATGCCGGCTAGCGTGTGGAAATCTTACCGTCGCAGTCGAACGCAACCTCTCGAGCCACCTTCGGCGTAATTCGGTCGACGCCATCGGCGACATCAATTACGAATTGAGCCAGATTCTCGTCTCTTGCCGCACGATGTCCAAGATACGAAGTCGTTAGTCGCGGGTTGATTTCGAGAACAACGTCGGAACTTGCATCGTCGCCAAGCATCAAGTCGACTCCCACATAACCGAAAGTCGTGGGCATGGCGTTCATCGCCAGTCGCGCAAGTCGCGTAGCACGCTCGGCGAGGGCCGGTGGCAATGGCACGGAGCCCCCAGTGTAGGCAAATAGTCCTTCAAAGTTCTGGTTGCTGGTACCGATCAATACCGGCCCGCACGCACCGCACGCGAAGCTAACACTAGCGGGGCTTCCCAGGAGTAACTCTTCGAGTCGAAAGCGGTGCCATTCGCTCTGCGGCGGCAAGTCGCTTTCAGCTTCAATCCGCCGCATATCGAGCGAACCCGCTCCATGATTGACTTTCAAGACTGCCGGATAGAGGAATTGCGACGTATCGATCGTGTCGAGTCGTTCGCCAATAGGCATCCTGATGCCCTGGCTTTGCAGCCGATTTGCTGTCATCGTCTTGTCGCTTGCCACAGCAACGAATGAACTGTCTGGCGAGTAGAGCGTGCAACCTGCGGACTCGGCAAGCTGGGTGAGTTCAAGCAGTTGCCCGTCAATTTCGGGAGCAACGATCCAAGCGGCGTCGACTTCGGCAAGAATCCGCTCAAATTGAGACATCGCATCGGATTCGGTCGCGTGCAGCACCACAACATTGTCGGGCACAACACACGCGCCACTGTTGTGCAAGATAGTCGTGAATTGCCAGCCGTCGACCTGGCTCAAGTCATCGAGCAGCGCCGTGAGCATGGCATAGCCTTCGACCGCCAAGTTACCGGCGACGTGACCGTCACCGCGCAGGCAGGCGGAGACCGACTCGACGACTAGCATTCGGCGCATGTCAGAAGATACCTAATTGATCGCGTGCATCTTCAGTCATCCGGTCGGGGGTCCAAGGAGGAGTCATCACCAGCTTAATTTCAACCTCGCCCGCGTCGTCGAGCGAGCGAATCTTTTCTTTCGACTGGCTGAGAATCTGCGGCGCGGCGGGGCACGCCGGACTGGTCATCGTCATGTCGACAGCAATCTTACTTTTGCCATCTTCTTGCTCGTCGATGTGGATGTCGTAGATCAAACCGAGATCGACAATGTTAACGAATAACTCAGGGTCGATCACCTCTTTAAGAACTTCACGAACATTATCTTCGGCAACAGCCATGACGTAACTCCTGATATTCGATCAATCGGTCAATCGGACGAAAACTCGCCCGTTTTCAACTTTGGTTTCGTGGGCAACGGTGGGCTTGATGGCTGGCATTGTGAGCGCCGCACCCGAATCAAGAGCGAACTTCGCCCCATGTCGCGGGCAAGCGATCGACTTCTCAGCGACATCAACCGGCCCGTCGCTAAGCGGACCGCCATCGTGGGTACAGACATCGTCGAGCGCGTAAAAGTGCCCCGCCGCATGGACGAGCACCACTAACCGGTCGCCGATTTCGACGAGTTGCGAGGTACCGTCAGCCACCTCATTCTCGGCAGCAACATCGATAAAGTCGTTTGCCATCGGTTAGTGCGCCACCAGTTGTTCGGCGTAGAGGTCCTGAACGCGTTTACTGATCGCGTCACCCAGGGCATCGCGAACCGACTCGATAGAAATGCGGTCGAAAACCTGCTGAAAGAAACCGGCAACGATCATGCGAATCGCTTCGACCCGCGTGTAGCCTCGGCTCATTGCATAGAACACCTGGGCATCGTCGACCCGGCCCGATGTACTGCCGTGCGTGCAGCGGACATCGTCGGCTTCGATTTCGAGACCGGGAATCGAATCGGCCCGCGCAGTGGCGGCGAGCATGAGATTGTCGTTCCGCTGATAGGCGTCGGTTCGCTGCGCGGCAACATCGACCTTGATCATTCCCCGCCACACGGTTCGCGAGCGATCTTGCAACGCCGACTTATAGAGCAAATCGCTGCGGCAATAAGGAGCTTGGTGATGCTGAAGCGTGTTGTAGCAAAGGTGCTGACGCCCTTGGGTGAACATCACACCGTTGACCTGTGCCTCGGCATCAGGACCGGTCATGGCGACCTGCTGATTGACCTTAGCTAACTTTGCCCCCAGCGCGCCGATCGTCCATTGCAACTGGGCGTTCTTGTCGACGGTTGCTTTCTGGTGGGCGAAGTGCCAGACGTTGTTCGACCAGTTTTGGAGGTTCACGTATCGCAGCTTGGCGTTTGGTTCGACAATCAGTTCAAGCGATCCGCAGTGCAAACCTTTGGCACTAGCCGATGTGCTGCCCGTTTCCATGAGCAGCGTCGCTTCGGCTCCCTCTTCGAGCACAACCAGTGTCCGCGAAAGATCGACGCCACCATCGTCGAGCGAAGTGAACGTATGGAGCGGGCGATCGATGGTCACGCCCTTCGGCACAAACAACAGCGTACCGCCCCGCCAACACGCCGAGTTGAGCGAGGCAAACTTATCGTAGGTCGGCTTGTTGACGCGACGTTCGATGTAGGGACGCAACCTGTCGCCATGCTCGGCGAGTCCGCGGTCGAGCGGCATGAACAGTATACCGCGCGAAGCGAGATCGCTATCGACGTCTGCCAGTTGATTTACCGCTTGATGCGTCGACAAGCGACCCGCCAATTCGACGCCATGCGTGAGCAGCGGAGTCGGTGCGGCATCTTTGGACGAGGGCACGTCGGCGGCAAACTTGTCGAGGTGAAACGTGCGAATGTCGGTTCGCATCCACTCTTCGTCTTTGTTCGATGGCCACGATTGCAGCTCGAATGCTTTCCACGCAGCCGCGCGCGCGTCGGCGAGCCACTTCGGTTGGTCGGCCTTGCTAGCGGTTTCGTAGGCCTGCTCGGCGAAATTGCTGGTTGTTTGTGTTGTCATTTGGCTGTTAATACTTTCAACTCACGTTTACTCGAAAATCTCATCGACCGGCAATGTCCATCCCGGCACAGCCGGTTCCGCATGGGCGATTTGACCGCGCCCGAAAACGGCGGTTGGCGTCTCACTGGCGGCCGTGTAGAGCCGCACCACGTTGTCGTTGCTGTCTAGGTCGACATCCCATACTGCTATGGTACCTGCTGCGAAGTAGTCGGCTCGCTTATCGGACATTCTTCGCTCGCTGTATTTTCCGTAATCGCCTTCGCTGCGTACCTCAACGGCGAACACCGGTGTGCCTTGGAGGAATTTCTTGCCTGTTCTTGGTAGCAGCGAATAAGAGGCATCCGGGCTAAAGGATTTTCGGCTAGGCAGATCAACCACGTAGGCAATGTTGTCGGTATAAGCTCGACCTTCATTATGTTTCGCGTATGTGTGAAGAGAAACGAAGATGTTGCCACCGGCGGAACTTGGCATATCGCCTGTGGGGCTTATCAAAACAAGCTCTCCACCAACAAGCTCCGCCTTGCCTTCAACATTCGACAATTGCTCAATCAATACTGCTGCTGTTGTCGCTGTTGCCATGGCAATCTCCCTTTGCTTAACCCACGCTGCCTTCCATCTGCAATTCAATCAACCGGTTCATCTCAACCGCGTACTCCATTGGCAATTCTTTTACCAATGGTTCGATGAATCCACTCACTATCATCGAACTCGCTTCGGCTTCGGAAAGTCCGCGGCTCATCAAATAGAATAACTGCTCTTCACCGATTCGCGATACGCTCGCTTCGTGCTCGATCTGAACGTCTTGTTCTTCGACTTCAATATAGGGATAGGTATCGCTGCGACTCTTGGGATCGAGAATCAGCGCGTCACAGACAACGCTGCTCTTCGATCCGACGGCACCGTCTTCGACTTTGCAGAGTCCACGGTAACTACTGCGACCGCCGTTCTTGCTGATGCTCTTGCTAATAATGCGGCCCGATGTATTGGGGGCCACATGCACGAGTTTGGCACCGGCGTCTTGGTGCTGACCCTTGCTTGAAAATGCAATCGAGAGAATCTCGCCCCTTGCGCCTGGCTCCATCATATAGACGGCTGGGTACTTCATCGTGAGGCGACTACCTAGGTTGCCGTCGATCCATTCCATCAGCGAATCTTGATAGGCCATCGCCCGCTTGGTGACGAGGTTGTAGATGTTGTTCGCCCAGTTTTGAATCGTCGTGTAACGGCAACGACCATTCTTCTTGACGATCACCTCGACGACAGCCGAGTGGAGGCTTTCGGTCGTATACATTGGGGCCGTGCAACCTTCGACGTAGTGGACCTCGGCCCCTTCGTCGACGATAATCAGCGTCCGCTCGAACTGCCCCATGCTTTCGGCATTGATGCGGAAATAGGCCTGCAAGGGGAAATCGATCTTTACGCCCGGCGGAACATAAATAAACGAACCACCCGACCAGACGGCCGAGTTGAGTGCCGCAAACTTGTTGTCGTGGGGCGGAATGACTTTGCCAAAGTACTCGCGGAGCAATTCGGGGTGCTCGCGAACGGCCGTGTCGGTGTCGGTAAAGATGACCCCCTTATTGCCGAGGTCTTCTTGCAGCGAGCCGTAGACGACTTCGCTCTCGAACTGAGCCTTTACGCCGGCTAGATACTTCTTCTCGGCTTCGGGGATTCCGAGTCGGTCGAACGTCTCCTTAATTTCGGCGGGCACGTCATCCCATGTGCGACCTTGTTCGCTGGTTGGCTTCAAGTAGTAATAGATATCTTGGAAATCGATCGCGATGTCGCCACCCCACTTGGGTGTCGGCTTCGACTGAAATATCTCCAGCGACTTGAGGCGGAAATCTAGCATCCATTCCGGTTCGCCTTTCATTTCGCTAATTTGCGCAACGATTTCGCGATCAATCCCCTTGCGTGCTTTGAACACGCCGGTGGTTTGCGTCACGAAGTCGTACTTATTGATTTCGCCGACACCGGTCTCATCGGTCAGCGGTTCTGCGAGGTCTGTAGCCATGATTGATTCCTCCAAAATATCTGTAGCCACCGTCGCCAGACGGTGGATGATTCTCGATTGCCGTCCACCGTCTGGCGACGGTGGCTACATTCAGACTCCGACGAGCTCGGCTTCGAGCGCGGCCGCCTGCGGATAGGCTGCGCGGATGCGGTCGTAGCCTTCGGTGTAAAGCTCGCGAGCGAGCGATGCGTCACCCGTTTCAACTATCCTTCCGCCCAACATCACATGCGTGAAGTCGGGCGTGTTTTGGTCGAGCAGTTTGTCATGGTGAGTGATAATGAGAATGCCCATCTCTTCACCACCCCCCTTATCTTGGGAAATGGCGGCAATACTTTGGCTCGCGAGTTTCACGGCATCGACATCGAGACCGCTATCGGTCTCGTCGAGAATTGCAAACTTGGGCCGTAGCATGGCCATCTGTAAAATCTCGGCCCGCTTCATTTCGCCGCCACTAAATCCATCGTTCACATACCGACGAGCGAATTCCGGATCCATCTTCAGTTGTTCCATCTTCGCTTTGAGTTCTTTGCGGAACTCACGCATTGGAATCAACTCTTCGCCTTCCTTGCGGTCGGGCTTGCGGACATTCGTAGTGGCATGACGCAAGAAGTCGGCTAGCTTCACGCCGGGAATCGCCATCGGACGCTGGAATGCCATGAACAAACCAGCGCGAGCGCGCTCGGCCGCGTCCATTTCGAGCAAATCGTCACCGTTAAGCTCGATCGTGCCGCTGGTTACTTCGTAGCTCGGGTGTCCCATGATGGCATTGCCGAGGGTGCTTTTTCCCGACCCGTTCGGCCCCATCAACGCGTGGGTTTCGCCACGGTTGATCGTCAAATTGACACCGTTGAGAATCGGCTTACCTTCGACACTCACACACAAATCTTTGATTGTTAGCGTTTCGCTCATGGTTTCGCTGTTCTACTTTCTCGCTGAATTAACCGGAGATTTTCTGGTGATCGAACACGGGCCGCTGCTGGGCACCCACGTCGACGTAACCACTGTGGTGAGGCATCGGCAGTTCGTCTTGCAGCTTTTCGCCCTGTGCAAAAAAACCAGCCGAACCCTTTTGTTTGGCCAACCGTTGGCCGTTGATTTTGTCTTGAATCCGCATCAGCCCTTCGAGTAACGATTCAGGCCGTGGTGGGCAGCCAGGCACATAGACGTCGACCGGCACGACGAGGTCGACACCTTTCACAACGTGATAACCGTATTTGAAGTAAGGTCCACCACCGACGGTGCAGGCACCCATCGCGATTACATACTTCGGGTCGGGCATCAAGTTATAGAGCCGCCGTACGCGACTGGCCATTTTGTAGGTGACCGTGCCAGCGACGATCATTAGATCGGCCTGACGGGGCGTGGCGCGGAAAGCCCCCGCTCCGAACCGGTCCATATCAAAACGGCTTGCCCCGGCGGCCATCATTTCGATCGCACAGCAAGCGAGGCCAAACGTCATTGGCCAAATGCTCGACTGGCGTGCCCAGTTGATCGCCTGCTCGACGGTCGTCGTGATGACATTCTCCTCGAATCGTCCTTCAATCCATGGCTGAGGCATTTTAAGTCTAATACTCGCGATAGCTTATTAAATCGAAATGGAGCCACCGTCCCCAAACGGTGGACGAATCTGCGTTAAGCATCCACCGCCTTGGCGTCGGCGGCTACGTGAACTTTTTCGCTTGGTGTGCCCTTCTCGCTCGGTGTGAACGTGCAACACGTCGCCCCTTCGAGCCGACAGTCTGTTAACCGCACTCGTTCGCCCAGCATTTCTGAAAACAACATTTTTTCGACCGAGCAAATCGATCGGTCGGTCTCGGCGAGCTCGGGGTAGGGACATGCCAGTGCGGTTAACACCGGCAATCCGTTCGTCATGCTGACCTGAAAGGGAACCTCCCGCTCTGCCATTAACCCTGCGACGGTTTGCATTTTCTCCGCAAGAGTGTCTCCCTCGACCTTGCCGGTGCGCTCGGCAAGCCGGCTAGCGAGTCGCTTGAGCAACCCCGCTCGTATCGCGCGATCGTCGATCGCTCGCACTTCTTGCCACAGCACGGCGACAAGATCGTTGTAATTCGTCCCAGCCGCCTCATTCCCTTTGGTAGTCAGCGCGTAGTGATGCGACGGTCGGCCGCGACCTTCGCGAACCAGTTTGCGGTCGACCAACCCGTCGGCCATGAGCCGATTGAGCCGCTGCCGAACGGCAGTCGCGGTGACCGAGAGCGCGTCACCCAACTCGTGAATCGACGCGCCATCAAGGCGACGCATGACGTCGACAAGTTCGCGGTCGGTTTCGTGGAGGGTTGCGGGCATCGGAAATGTTTCGAATCAGCGAGCGGTTTGTTGACATGCTTCGTTGTCAAATCCTATCACTATTCGCATTTTTGACAACCCTATGTGTGTAAATTATTCCCACAGGTGACCGATTCGACTTAAATGATTGCAACTCAACGCTTTATCGACTACAACGAGCACCCATGCGGGACCCCCAAGGTAGGTTATTGACCACCATCGGTGGTTCGTGCGGTAACTGCCGCTTTTGTGCCGCCCTGTCGTTTTCGGGAGCCGGGGCGATGCTCTGGCGATCACTTAAATCTATCGGGAGAGCCCTTTCATGTCGGTTGATGGAATGAAGCAAGCGGCAGGCGATGGTTGGGGAAGCCGCATCGGCGTGATTTTGGCAGTCGCTGGTTCGGCCGTCGGACTTGGTAATTTTTTGAGATTCCCCAAAGAGGCCGCTGCGAATGGGGGTGGGGAATTCATGATTCCCTACTTCGTCTCGCTCCTGATCCTCGGTATTCCGCTTTGCTGGGCCGAGTGGACGATGGGACGCTACGGCGGACTGCGGGGATTCAATTCGGCACCCGGAATTTACCGCAAAGTGGGGGGGGGCAAGGTTTCAATGTATTTCGGCGTCGTCGGTCTGATGATGCCGCTTGTCGTTTATATGTACTACGTCCTCATCGAGGCCTGGTGCCTCAGCTATGCGTTGCAGTACATATCTGGCGACTTGCTGATTGGTGGTGGGGGCCAGATCGATGTGCTGATCTCCGAAGCCGCCGCCAAGAATCCCGAACTCAGCAAGGGCGAGATCGAAAGTCAGGCATTCAATAATTTCTTCTCACAATTCGTGGGTGCAGAGAAAGACGGGCTCGCGCTTGGCGGAGCTGGTTCCAACTGGCTGTGGGTCATACCGACCGTTTTCTTGTTCAACTTCGTCTTGATCTATCGCGGGATCTCGCGTGGGATCGAACAGTTCTGCCGCGTTGCCATGCCACTCATGGCCGTGCTTGCAATCATTGTTTTGATCCGCGTTCTCACACTTGGGACACCGAATCCGGCCAACCCTGACGGCAACGTATTGAACGGACTTGGGTTTATGTGGAACCCCAAAGGGGGTGACGGTGAATCATATCTTTGGCGTCCAGCGACGTGGCTCGCTGCGGCAGGACAGATATTCTTTAGCCTGTCGGTTGGCTTCGGCATCATCATCAACTACGCGAGCTATCTCAAAAAAGAAGACGATGTCGTGCTCAGCGGGCTTACCTCCAGCAGCGTCAACGAGTTTTTTGAAGTCTGTCTTGGCGGTCTGATTACCATTCCCGCGGCTTTCATTTTCCTCGGCATTGCTGGCGCAACGGCTGGCGGATTTGGGCTCTCATTTGCGGCACTACCCAACGTGTTCGCGCTCATGCCGGGGGGCCAGATTTTCGGATTTCTCTGGTTCTTCATGTTGTTCCTGGCTGCCATCACCAGCAGTGTCTCGATGCTGCAGCCAGTCATCGCTTTCCTTGAGGAAGGCTTCGGGCTCAAGCGGCATGCTTCAGTAGCAATTCTCGGTTTGATCTCCGCGATGGGAACGCTGTTTGTGCTCTATTTCTCGAAAGGGCTCACGGCCCTCGATTCCTTTGACTTCTGGGTCGGCACGTTCTTGATCTACGTGTTGGCTATGTTTCAGGCGATTCTCTATGGCTGGGTGCTGGGAATTACGCGAGGTTCCGAAGCGGCCCATGAAGGGGCCAATATGAGAATTCCAACTATTGTCCAGTACATGCTCAAGTACGTCACGCCCGTTTTCTTGCTGGTCATCTTCGCGGCGTTTTGCTGGAAAGAACTGCCCAGTAAAGCCGAGCTAATTACGACGATCGATGACATTGCCTACGACTCCCTAAGTACCAACGTGGTTCCTCAGCCGATAGTCGCAGCATTAACCAAGAACGACGAGACTCCACCCGAGATCGTCAGCCGTTCGATGACTGTATCGGCCTTCGGCACAAAGCGTTATTGGCTTTACACAGACATCGACGCGCCGCCAGCTTTCCTCATTCGCCCGGCCAGCAAGGCGGACGGGATCGAAGTGGCCGAGTGGAAACCGGGCAAATTAGCCAGCGTCTTTGCTAGCGCCGAGGCGACATTGTCGATTGCCTTCCTGGCAATTCTTGCATTTTTCTTGTTGTTGCTTGTTCACATCGCCGGCAAGCGTTGGGAACGAGATGGTCGCTTTGCTTAATTCAAACCAACAGCGTTCAATGAGGGCAATATGGTAGAACCACTCAACACTTACGGTCTCGTAACCATGATCCTGTCGATCGCGACCGTGGTTGCGCTCATGATTTTTTGCCTCGTTAAAGTCCTTAAACTGCCACCCGTTGATGGAATCGAACACCTGAAGGGCCCGCTCGAAATCGACACCCGCGACACCAGCGACGCCGATTAACTAAGCGACAGTCACTTCCCGCGGAAAATAATCTTCCACAATTCCCATAAACTCCTGTGGCGTCATCACCCGCGCCACCCTTGAGCGGAACTCCCGCGCACCGCGTCGCCCTTGGGCGTAACAGCAGGCGTACTTACGCATCAGCACTGTTCCCTTCTCGTCGCCAAACCGGTCGCAGACAAGTCGATAGTGGTGCAGCAACAAGTTGCGTTCGTCTTCGAGCGTCGGATCGCTAGGAATCGGCTCGCCTCGCAATGCCGCGGCCGATTGCGCGAATAGCCACGGCTTGTTCAGACTCGCCCGGGCGATCATCACACCGTCGACGTTATAGCGGCGGAAGGCGTCGACCACTCGCTCGGCTGAGTCGAGGTCGCCGTTGCCGATCAGTGGAATCTTCTTAAGCACCGGTTTGATCTCGCTAATCAGGTCCCAATCGGCCGAACCGCGGAACATGTCGGCCGCCGTGCGACCATGCACTGTGAGCGCCGCCGCGCCGGCCCCTTCAACAACTTGAGCCACGTCACAAATGTTTATCTTGTCGCGCGAACAACCAAGACGCGTCTTGGCCGTCACTGGCGTTGGGTGGCAAGCTTTCACAACTTGTTCGATGATCCGCCCCATGCGATCGGGATCGCGAAGCAAGTAACTCCCACTGTGAGCCTTTTCGGTCACTTGTCGCACAGGACAACCAAAGTTGATGTCGACAATACTTACCTTGTACTCATGGGCGAGTCGCGCTCCCACGCGGGCGAGCACCTCGGGCTCGTTGTCCCACATCTGCACCGCCAGCGGACGCGGTTCGTCTTTCACTCCCCATAGTCGCTCGGGGTGAGTGGCTTCTTGTTGATCGAGCCAATCGAACCCGCGGGCACTGACCATCTCGGTCGCCAGCAACCCTGCCCCGCCAAACTCGCGGACGATGTGCCGAAAGGCATAGTTCGTGAACCCCGCCATCGGCGCTTGCAGGATCGGCGGATCGATACAAACATCACCGATCCACAGTGGTGCAACTTTGGGCAATGGTTCTGCGAGCAATTCAGTCATGCTCGCATTTTAACATCGAGTGCCGAGAGGGCGAGACTCAAATTCAATGCCCCCATTTCCCCCAGGAATCACCGCTAGCCGATGAGCTACGTCTCATCGCTGTCACTTTGAAATGGATTCGTAATTTCGCATTCTTTCAATCAAACTCCTTAAGGCACCAGTGGCTGCACGCTGTGGCTGTTCAATTCCGGCTGCTTCACAACCGATCGCTCCCCTTCGCGCAGCGGATTGACAGACCCCGGTGCCGAAGCAGGCACAATCCGCTCGTCACGGAACGCGGCACTTGCCATATCTTGATCCGAAAGCGATGGTCGGTTCCAGTCGCCAACAAATGTCGCCCCCGGTTCGCCGACGCTCGATTGCGGACCATAAGGACTGCCTGGGGTCACGGTAGATCGCGAAGCGGTTGAGGCTGCCGCGCTGCTCTTGATGAGCATGCCCACAAGACGCGGCGTTGGCAGCACACCCGGCGTGGCGAGTTCGGTGTAGTGCGCGATCCGCAAATTGTAGTCCTTCGCTATCTGTACAAACGCCCGTCGACGCAACGCGAGCAATTCCATCGCCCGCACAATCTCCTCGGCATCTTGTGTCGCCGTTTTTGTTTGTAGCCAATCTTCGGCACGATCAATCGCATCGGCCGCGCTCAGCAGCTCGGCATGGCGGAGCGGAATCACCTTATTCAGCTCGCCCGCTTCACTCGCCTGTTGGCCGGCGAAGATCCGAGTGTAGTGCGTTTCGTAACCACCCACGTGAGGTAAGTCAGCCGGCAAGGGAAGCGTCGGATTTCCCATCGCCGAAGCGAGTCGCAACTGCGTCACGAGCGCAGCTCGCCGCGAAGTGTCGACTCTCACCTGCATCTCGGTCACGGCTTGGCTCAACGCCCGATTGCTGCTCCCGGTGCGCGAGAGCAACCGATTGAGTTCATCGAGTTCGCGAAGGCTCAAGTAGTAGTCGGCTACGCTGGAGCACAAGTCCCAATAGACTTCGATGCGATGAGTCTGCTCATTACGCTGATTGGCTCCGGCAACAACGTCAACGAGCCGAGTCGGGTTGCCACGAAGTTGCGATCCACTGGGCGCTCTCATCACATTGCCCATCATTTCCTTTGCAAGGCTGCTATCGGGAGTGTTGGACGCAGCATCAACAGCCGGCGTGCTCGCGGCTGAGCCGCCCGTCGCGTAGGCATTGTTTGCACGAGCTGTCGGACTCGCACTCGCACCGGGGCTGGGCGGCTGCGGCGCTGTTGGCGTCACTCTATTGGGCGTCGCGTTCGCGGTTGGGCTGTTGGGCAACACATTGGACAACGCTGCCGGTGGTTGCGACGACGCCCCAAATGGTTGTCGGGTGTCACCACCAAAGTCAGGCAGATCGAGCGAACCGAGCCCACCTGTATTGAGCCCGCCACCAGTCGGCGGCTGTGAATCGGCCGTGGGCTGAGGAGGTGTTGTCGAACTAGCGTTGGGCAGTCCATAGCGATTCGATTGGGCGAACACCGCAGGTGCCAATGCCCACGACACAAAAACCACAACCACGATGATCGCAGAAAAACGCATGGCGAAATTCCCTTCCCGCCTCGACTAGAAAACTCAGTAATGCGGGAAGCATGGCAAAACAGGCAACTACGGTCAACCTCAATCGATGTTCTTGCTAGCGCGAGTTCTGACCGTTTTGACCCCGAAATGGCAAACACGATTGGAGCGGACAAAACCCCTCTTTTTGTCTCACGTCAAAATCGCAAAAACGCCTTGTTTTTCAGTCGATTTCGAACATCGTCGGTGAATTTCGTACCTGGGTTTTGACCGACCAGTTGGCGACGTTTTGGACAAAACTGTTTTCTAGCCTTCTTTTCTATGGACTTTCGAAGCAGCCGAGAGCCGTGCGTAAGGGTTCGGGTGGGTTTCAAGTTGTCGGTTGTCGGTTGTCGGTTGTCAGTTGTCAGTTGTCAGTGTGTGACAATCCAACCACACAAATCCCAAGCCAATGCCACTCACTCAGCCGTGCTCTCGACTATCTCAGCGGCTTCAACTTCATTCTGCTGCCGAGCCACTCGCGCGCGAATGTTTTCGACCAACAACTTCGCCAAATCGGGTTTACCATTTGCAACGCCGACGCGGCCAGTCGCCCCAGCACTTGGGAGACATTCACCCTCGTGACGCTGGGCGACCGAGGCAATCGCGCGTTTGATTTCGCCCATCGAACCAGTCGCGGCTGTCGGGGTTCGTCGCGCGGTCGGTTTCTCGGCCCATTGGCGGATCGTTTGTTCGACGAGCGCATCGAGCCGAATCGACAACATCACGTCGTCGACTTCGCGACTGATCAATCCACACAACTTACGCACCAGCGTGCCGACTTCGCGTTGTCCGATAGCGCCAGGCTTCGCTTTCGCACCAGGCTTCGCTTTAGTGGCCCGCGACCGGCGTTCGTCGCGATCGATCATCCAGGCAGCCGCTCGCCAGTTCGACTGCGCAGCCTTCCTCATCGCTTCGAGTGGCCGGAGGCTCCGGCTCATCTTCGCCTGCCGTAGCTGGCGATCGAACTCATCGTCCGCCTCGCGTTCGCGACGAATCGTGCGCTGGCTACACCCCATGCACTCCGACACCTTTTGCTCGTCCATCCCCGACGCCACCAGCGCGACCGCCATCTGCCGCTTCTGTTCGTCAAGCACCTTCGGTCTCGCCACAATCGACTCCTGCGGGATATGTACAAATATATAGTTATGTGTGATTTCTTTGTAGCAGACGAGGTGGCCAATTTCTACAAGAAAATCCGCGATAGTGGCACGATTCTCCGAATCGTGAATGCCCGACTCGAAGAGTCGAGTTAGGCGAAGGCAAGGCAGAATTGGCGAAGCCGCGAAGCGGGGAGCGTGTCGTTTTCTTGCATCGAGCCGTTGTGGGTGTTTGAGCGACACCCATTCCTCCCCGTTCATCATCGTGGCGAACGCGCAGCCACAAATCAATTTACAGCAACAAGTTGCGGCGACGCGCGGTGTTCTGTTAGGACGGGTGTCCCCCAAGGCAGGTGCGAGAAGAGAACAAAGTGTGCGCCACGCAACCCGCGCAGCAAGCGGCGGAATGTTAGAGCGAGCGAAGTGCTGGTGGCAAGGTCGGTTGGTGGGAGTGATAGCAAGATAGTCGTGGTTTGCTCCGCAAACCAACGTCTATTCCTCCAATTCGCCTATGTCATCACGCCGCGTGTAGCTAAACTGCCCGCAAAAGTTACTGGCCCAAAACAGAGGACTTTCGATGGACCATTCTCGAAGCATCGCTTTGCGTTTGCTCGCACTGTTAATCTGCGCAATTGCCAATCCAGTTGCGGACGCTCAAGGATTCGTCGAGCACCTCCCTGAATTGACCGGAGCGCGCGTTGGAGTGCTTAGCAATCCCGATTGTTGGCAAATCAAAGGACTGAAAATACTCGACCCCGCCGACGTGAAGTGGGCTTTGGCCCACGATTACCAAACGCTGATGGCGACCCATCCCGACGCGCCGCTCGCGGAATTGGCAGGAGTGCTTCAGAGCCGAGCCATCGCATTACTGCAGCACGTCGGATTTTTGAGCGCCACTGTAGATGTAACGATCGACGAATCGATCAGCAAAATCAATATCTCAGCGGTCGAGCGAACTCGGTTCACGGCTGGCGATGTAATTGTTACCGGAACGGATGCGCGCGTCGCCGAAGCGATTGTTCTGGCGTTAACAAAAAAACAGTCCGGCGATCAGAGCGATTCAGACAATTATCTTGGTTGGCTGCCAGGAATGCCGTTGCCTAAAGACACACTGTGGAACAAAGGCGAGTTTGCCTCAGTTGACTCGGCGACGTTGAATGCGTTGCGCAGTCGAGTCGCGCGCGAGCTGCGTGCGGAAGGGTATCAGTCAGCCGAGTTTGAGTTGCAAGTCGAATCACGCGAAGCGGTGGTCGAACTGGGTGTTTCGGTCGCAAAACTCGGTCCGATTCCGTTGCTACGTCGGGTTGATGTAGTTGGCAATTCACGCAACACGATTGAATCAATAATCGAACTGACGGAGCTCAAAGTCGGCGAGCCGCTTAGTAGAGACGCTCGCAAGACTGCGTACCAAAATTTGCGCAACTCGGGGCGTTTTGCGTGGAGTATTGTTACACCGTCGTTTGATCGTTTCGGGGTGACAGTAAGAATCGAGGTTGTTGACTTGCCGCTCGTCCCGACGCTCGACCAACCACTCAGTCGCGAGACGGAGGCGATGGTGAAGTGTTGCCGTTGGCTGACTGATGGTGCCGGTCTTGATCGCGACCTAGCTGTTTCGCTTCGCTCGCCCCGTTCGCGGTTCGACTACTTGCAGTCACGAGACGGAATGATTATTCAATTGTGGGATCGCGATCCACAAAGTAGTCGACCCGACTACGCGTTTGCGTCATTGCCAACGGATGTGGCCATCTACGACTATTCCGGACAACAGAAGTTATCTGTCGGTAACTTCGGGGGCACGGTTCGAGCGAGCATGCATTTACATGCAACCAACGACAGCAGCGACTTGCCCTACGGCATGCGTCTTGGATACGGCTTAAATACCTCTCGCCGAGGCGGTCAATTTGCCTTCGAAACGCAAGTCACAATTGAACCGTCGGTGTTCGCGCTTGCATCGGTGCGAAATGTACGCCGGTCGAACTGGGACGGACCGATTCTCACTCTCGAATCGGACGACTTAGCGGTTGTAGTTGATGAGCGAACCGGAGAACCGATTTCGTGCGAGATTCAGTTTCCCGACGAATTTGTCCTTACAGTTTCGAAGACTGACGGCCGAATCGCCGCAGCGCAGCAACGCTTCGCTGCAGAAACCAGCGCATTCGCCAACTCGTTCGATAAATCCAAACCAGCGTCGTCTTTTGTCAGGTTCCTGGTCAGTCCGTCCGGATTGCGCTTGATAAAAGCAGGTGGCGAACCCGAAGACGGCATTCTGTTCAAACATCGGGCCGTCATCGAGCGACTTATCGACCGTGATGCACTCAATTCGGTCGACGAGATGTTGTGCAGTATTATTCGGCAGCATGAGCGTGGACAATTGCTCACCGTTCCTTGGGAACAAGGAGGCCTTTCTGACTTCAAGTGCTACGCG
>JBGSWC010000185.1:0-4296 GCA_041752635.1 Pirellulales bacterium
TCAGGAAAAGCTCTCGCTCTATCAAGCCGCCGACCTTTTTGTGTTGCCGACCCAACAAGAGAATTTTGGCTTGGTGTTGCCCGAAGCGCTCGCTTGTTGCACGCCCGTGGTGACGACCACCGGCGTTGATATCTGGCCTGAACTCGAACGAGCAGGGGCGAGCATCGTTCCGCCGCGCGACTCGCCGGCGTTATCGCCGACTTGCTTGCAGTGCCGGACGAGCTTGTGCAACGTGGCGAACGGGGCCGTCGGTACGTTGCCGAGTGGCTCGACCCGACGAACGTCGCCATGCAATACGAAGAGATGTATAAGTTCTAGAGCGATCGCATGGAACAAAATTGGAATGTCACGCCAACCGAAGCGCGAGCGATTCAGGACGAGTTACGCAAACGGGTGCGAGTGCGACCACTACGCGGGCGGGTTAAGTATGTTGCTGGAGCCGACCTGAGTTTTGCGGAGAGCCTTGCCATTTGCGCCATGCCGGTGCTCGCTTATCCGTCCCTCGAAATAATCGAAGTGGGACGTGCGGAGTTGCCCGTCGGCTTTCCTTATGTTCCGGGGCTGCTTAGTTTTCGCGAGTGTCCCGCCATGATCGCCGCCTATCGTTCGCTGACGGTGCGGCCCGATTTGTTGATGGTCGATGGTCAAGGCATTGCTCATCCAAAGCGGCTTGGGCTTGCCGCTCACATCGGAGTCCTGCTCGATGTGCCGACGATTGGGTGCGCGAAGTCGCGACTGATTGGCACGGCCGAGGAGCCGGCTGATCGGGCGGGCAGCTACACCGAGTTCACCGATGGCGACGAGATCATCGGTGCGGTACTACGAACGCGCGATCGCGTCCGCCCGCTCTACATCTCGCCCGGCCACCGCATCGACTTGCCCGGATCGCTCGACTGGGTACTCAATTGCTGTGTGGGGTTCCGGCTCCCCGAGCCAACACGAATCGCTCACCAATGGGCAGAAAAGTTAAAACGAGAAGTACGCGATTCTTGATTTGCCCTCCGAGTCAATTCATCGCGCACACTCGCGATGTTTCGTCACAACGGAGCGAGTCGAATACGCGTCGGTTATTGCCGATAGACTTTATGCTGTGGTCGGCCCGAAAGAATTTCTTCTTTGCCCCAGTTGGTGACCGCGCGAAATGCGTCGCTGGTGATGAGGGCCTTAAACGCCGCTTCGTCGCTCCACTCGCTAGTGATGAGATAGCTAGCACCGTCGGCCACATCGCGCCACAACACGCTCTCGGAGTGTCCCTCGGCCTCGCGCAAGGCCGACAGCACGGCGGCGAATTTTTCCTCGAACAGCGTTTGCTTGCCAGGCAATACGTGGTAGTTCATGCCGACGGTGATCATGGTTTGGGTCTCATTAAAGTAAGAAACAAGGGGGCTACTCCTCTTCGGCGTCGATGTCGGCGTCGATGTCGCCATCACCGTCGCCACCGGCAGTCAGTGAATTGAGTTGGGTGTCCGACATCGGCTTGCCCGTGTCGAGCGAACTCGGAACGCCGGTGAGTTGCAGGCTGAACGGCTGGCCCTGGGCAAAATAAATCGCCGTCGGGTGCCGCAGCCCCCGAGCATGGAACGTGCCGACAAAACCGGCGTAAGCCGCCAGCGAGGCGAGATGTTCGAGCAGCGGTTCGAACATTACGTAGAAATCTTCGTCGGCGAGTTCGCCCGACCAGTTGAGTCGCGGCAGCCTATCGGTGCCGCCCCCTTTCACCAACAGTCGTAGCGACTCGGTTTCGGCCGCCATCCATTCGTTAAGCCGTCGACCCTCGTCCGTCGCAGGCAATGAGTCGATGAGCTTGCCCCCCTTGCTGGGGTCGAGGGGAACCGAAAGCTGAAAGTCGTAAATCAATGACACAGCGCAAAACCGTCTCTCTCGATGTGTTCGCGACCGTTGGCATGTATGATGGGCGTGATTTCTTCTTGCCGCCGTAGCTTGCCCGAATGTCTGCTAAACGTCAACTAGCCAATTCTGTTTGCACCCAGTGTGGTGTCACCTGCGACGACATCGTGCTGCGCGCAACGGGCAATGAGCTGCTTGGTGCCGAGAACGCTTGCACGATCGGCCGCAACTTTTTCGTTGGCTACAAATCGGCAGAACAACCCGCGACAATCGGCGGCGACGAGATTTCGCTCGACGAGGCCTACGAGCTTGCCGCTAGGTGGCTTGCCGAAGCGGCGAGCCCGGCGATCTTTGGCATCGCCAGCGGCTCGACCGAATCCCAGCGCGCGGCCGTGGCATTGGCCGATCGAACCGGTTGCATTATCGATTGGACGACAAGCGATGCCGATGCGGCCGCGATCGTTTCGCTACAAACGGTTGGCAGCGTGACCGCCACTTGGGGCGAAGTGGCCCAGCGGGCCGATACGGTCGTCTATTGGGCCAGCGACCCGACGACAACTCATCCGCGCATGGTGGAGCGCTACACCGAAACACCCACCAGTCGCTGGTTGCCCGACGGTCGAGCCGACCGTCACGTCGTCATCGTCGACGAATTTATTAGTGCGACGAAGGCCGATCTGTCGATCCGCGTTGCCACAGGAAGTCACTACGCGGCACTTTCGGTGTTGCGGGCACTGACGAAAAAGATTGCGCTCGACACCAACGAAGTGAAGGCCGCGACCGGTGTCGAGCTCGCCGATTGGCAAGCGTTGCACACGCGGATGCTCGCCACCAAATTCGGCGCGGTCGTCTACGGCAAACGACTCGCCAGCGAAGGCCCCGCGACACTTTCAGCACTCACTCAACTTATGGCCGACCTTACGGCAAAAACACGCTGGGTCGCGGTCAGCGAAGGGGGGTATGGCAACGCCACAGGCGCGGCCAACGTGATGTCCTCGCAAGCCGGGTCGCCGATGGCGGTCGACTTTTCGCAACGAGTGCCCCGTTATCGGCCGCTGGAAGCAAACATGGACCTGGCGATGCGTCGCGGCGAGCACGACGTGGTGATGTTTTGTGGACCTAGCCCGTCTGGGTCAGAGATTCGCTTGCACCAGTTGAGCGATGAACTCGAAATTGTGATCCCGGTCGCCACGCCGGGCGTCGACGCGACGGGGACGACTTATCGTAGTGATGGCGTCGCGCTACCGTTGCGGGCAATACTCGAAACATCGCGACCGCTAGCCGAAGTCGCACTCAAGCAAATCGAGAGACGGGAAAGCGGAAATGGATCGACTATAGCCCCATTGTAGGGTGGCGTCGCGAAGCGGTTCTAATCGTTGGCGGAGCACCCGACGGCCCAACGGCCACGGCGCTGGAATATGTTAGACTATTCGGAGCACTCCATGCTTCCCGCTAGTCCTTAGACTCGAGTCACTAGACTTTCTGACCAATGGCCGAACTCCGCGCATTTGTGTTCAGCGACATTGCCGGGTCGGTGCGCATCAAACGCAAGATGTCTGGCACGAGCGATGCCGAGCGCGATGTGGCGTTTGTCGACCAGATTCTCTCGCCCCATCGACTGCGGATCGACGAGTTCCTCAACGTCCACCAGGGGCGCGTCGTCTCGACGGCGGGCGATGGCCACTTTTTAGTCTTCGCCGACGCGACAGCGGCCGTGCTGTGGGCCGCCGATATGATGCAAAGCCATCGCGATCGGCCAATTGCTGCGGAGGCGACCGACGACCGTCTCGGCATTCAATTGCGCATCAGCGTTCACGTCGGCGCGCCGCAACTCGACCCACGCGACCCGAACAACTTTATCGGCAAGACCGTCGACTACGCGGCGCGGCTCAACGATTTTGCCGCGGGCGGTCAGATTCTCGTTTCGCGAGCGACGGTCGCGCTCATCGAAGATGCTGGGCTCGATGGCATTCGATTTCACTCCCACGGTCGCAAGCGGCTCAAAGGAATCGGCGAAGTCGAAATCTACGAGTTGCTGACCAAAGACCTCGCCGCCCGGCCGTTGCGAGCGGTGCCCGATGCGCCGACGCCCAAACACTGGACGGTACTTCCGCCGACATCGGGGCTCTCGAATCTCACCGCTTCGACGGCACTCGCCGTGCCGGCGATCACGAGTCCGACCGTCGGCAAATACGAATTGATCAAGAGCATCGGCACCGGCGGCATGGGAGACGTGTGGCTCGCTCGGCATCCGCAGTTCGATCGCCCTCGGGCCGTGAAGGTTATCAAGCCCCAAATGGTCAGCAGCGGCGGCGAGCAGGTCATCAAACGCTTTTATCGTGAGATCAAAGCAATCGGGGCGCTCTCGCATCCCAACGTGGTGGTGGCCATCGACTCGTCGTTGCCCGAAGATTCCACACATTACTTGGTGATGGAATATGTCGACGG
>JBGSWC010000186.1:0-9819 GCA_041752635.1 Pirellulales bacterium
CAACGGCGCTGGCAATGCTCGCGTGGCACCGCTGGCATGTCGCGACAGGCGACAATCGCTATGGCGACAGCATCGAACGTGCGCTAGCTTGGACACTCACACAACAGGGATCGACCAGCCCGCGCAAACCGCAAATTGGTCACGACACGACACTCGCCGGTTGGTCGTGGGCCGCGGGCACCCATTCGTGGCTCGAACCGACGGCTTTTTTCGCGCGTGCTGGCGTCGAACTGGGCATGGGTTCGCACCCTCGTTTTGTTGAAGCACGACGATTGATCGTCGATCGAT
Source organism: Pirellulales bacterium (assembly GCA_041752635.1). Classification (GTDB taxonomy): domain Bacteria; phylum Planctomycetota; class Planctomycetia; order Pirellulales; family Lacipirellulaceae; genus JBGSWC01. The sequence goes on from JBGSWC010000186.1 coordinate 289, forward strand.
CGCTCCCCTCGGGGGGCTGGAACTACGGCAATACAATCGTGCTGGGGCAAGAACTATTGCCCCACATCCAGCCGACCGGTATCGCCCTGTGGTCGCTCGCGGCCAACGACTTGCAAAGCGATAAGATCGAAACCTCACTTCGCTACCTGAGCCAAGCGATCGACGTCCGCACGACCACGGCATCGCTCTCGTTTGCTCTGATGGGGCTCGCTGCGTACCAGCGCGTCGAACTTCGCCACCGCCAATTTCTCGAACGACTCTCAGAGCGAGCGCTGGGCCGCGCGACTTCCACCTATCACCTTGCGCTGCTGACGCTCGCAAACCACGCCTTGGCAGATTCATGACGTTCAACAAACTCAATCACACAACCGACATCGACCGACGAACCATACTCACTGCGGGAGGGGCCTTGGCCGTTGGAGCGTTGGCCGCGCCAGTGGCGTGGTATGCCGGTCGCAAACGGGCGAGCGTTTTCGTCGCTCGTCACCAACGCTACGATGGTCCGTTGGTCGAGACAATTCACGATGGACTCTTAGCCAGTGGATTCGACCCAGCAACCGTCAATGGTCGCCGAGTGTTGCTTAAACCGAATTTGGTAGAGCCTAGCCGGCGTGTGCCCCACATGACGACCCACCCGGCAATGATCGTCGCCGCGGCCGAGGTGTTTCGCGGTTGGGGCGCGAGTGTCAGCGTAGGCGAAGCCCCTGGCCACGTTCGCGATACCGAAATGGCCCTCGAAGAATCGGGCGTCGGCGAGGCACTCGAAGATGGCGGGCTTCGATTCGCCGACCTCAACTACGAACAACCCGCGTGGCGAAAGAACCGTGGACACCATTGCCAACTAGCCGGTTTCTACTTGCCTCAAAGTGTCTGCGAAGCCGATCTTGTGGTATCGATGCCAAAGATGAAAACACACCATTGGGTTGGTGTCACATGCAGTATGAAGAACTTCTACGGTGTCTTGCCCGGCATTAAGTATGGGTGGCCGAAGAATGTGCTCCATCACAATGGCATTCCGCAAACGGTGGTCGACATAAATGCATCGCTACCCAATACGCTGGCGATTGTCGATGGAATTGATTGCATGGAAGGAGACGGTCCTATCCTTGGCAGCCGCAAGCACATGGGCCTAGTCGTTGTTGGAAACAATCTGCCCGCAGTCGACGCCACGGTGGCACGTATCATGGGGCTCGTTCCCGAGCGGATCGAATACCTGAACATGGCAGAAGGCCGTTTGGGACCGCTCGCAAACTCCTTGATTGACCAGCGCGGTGAAGCGTGGGAATCGGTCGCGAGTCCGTTTGAGGTGCTCGACGAGCCCCATTTGCAGAAACTGCGCGCGACGACTCGTGGGGAGTTGGTGACCTAAAGCGTCTTCATTCGGAGTCGTTGTTGCAAAGTCCGTTTTCGCTGTGTAAATCACAATTGTCGCAATCGCTACGAACCGACCTGGTCTAACTTTCCGCGCTGTGAATCGACCACGTGCGCATCACTAAGCTACAGTTTGTCAGAGACAAGTGCCATCGACCTGCGCGCCAGGCAACAAATATCTCCTTGATTTCAGTATTGTGCCGACATGACCAAGCTATCCGCCAGTCCATCGATGGTCTCGCAGCAAGACCGCGAAGCCGAGTTTGATAATATAAAACGGCGTATCCACACGAAGTTGGTCGACAAGCTCGACTTATCGCGTGTGGGTGAACTCGAAGGCGACGTACTTCGCCGTGAAATCCGGTTGGTTGTCGAGCATCTTTGCGACACCGAAGACACGTTTCTCAACCGCAACGAACGCGACCGGTTGGTTGAAGAAGTTCTCGACGAGACCTTTGGACTTGGTCCGCTCGAAATGCTGCTCAAAGATCCCAGCATTAGCGAAATCATGGTCAACGGTCCAAGAAACGTGTACGTCGAAAAGAGCGGCAAACTGGTGAAGTCGCAGTGCGTGTTTCGCGACAACAAACACCTTATGCAGATCATCGATCGCATCGTCTCACGCGTCGGTCGACGAGTCGACGAAGTTTGCCCGATGGTCGACGCCCGTTTACCCGACGGTTCGCGTGTCAACGCGATTATTCCACCGCTCGCACTCGATGGTCCATCGCTCACGATTCGCCGATTCGGATCGAATCCCCTCAAGCTCGAAGATCTGTTGAATTACAAGAGTTTGACACCCGAAATGGTGATGTTGCTCGAAGGGGCGATGAAGGCCAAGCTGAATATCATCATCAGTGGGGGTACGGGTTCCGGTAAAACGACCCTGCTCAATACACTGTCGAGCTTCATATCGAACGAAGACCGCATTATCACAATCGAAGACGCGGCCGAACTTCAAATGCAGCAAGACCACGTCGTGAGGCTCGAAACGCGGCCACCAAACATCGAAGGCAAAGGACGCATTAGCGCGACCGACTTGGTGAAAAACTGTCTGCGTATGCGACCCGACCGGGTGATCATTGGTGAGTGTCGAGGTGCCGAAACGCTCGACATGCTGCAGGCAATGAACACGGGCCACGATGGTTCGCTCACCACCTGTCACGCGAACACGCCGCGCGACGCGATCTCGCGTCTCGAAACGATGATCATGATGGCTGGTTTCGAGATGCCCATGAAGGCGATGCGCACCCAGATTTCCAGTGCGGTCGACTTGATCGTGCAGGCGAACCGCTTGCAAGGCGGACCCCGTAAGGTGACGCATATCACCGAAGTATTGGGCATGGAGCAAGACACGATCGTGATGCAAGACATATTCAAGTTCAATCCCGAGGGGGTGAACGAAAATGGTCGGTGTGTAGGACACTTCGCTTCGACCGGCATCCGTCCGTCGTTCATGGATCGGCTGGAATCGGCGGGCGTCCGATTGCCCGCGAGTACGTTCCGCGAACGGATCATGCTCCGCGACTAAGACATCACACCCGCGTACCCTGGCCTAAATCAACGCCAGCGAGAGAGAGCATCATGGAACTTTGGATCATCTACATTAGTGTGTTTGCCGGTGTCTCCGCACTGGTTATCGGCATTTCGTTGTCACGTCGTGGCGATCGTGAAGACGAAGTCGCTGCGCGACTGAGCGAATTGACCGGTGGCAGCGGCCCAGCTGGCAAGTCCGAGCAGACGGTCGCCAGCGAGATTTTACAAGGCACCTATCGGGGCGGCACTAATGCATTCGAGGAACTCGTTGCGAAGCACCTGAACCTCAAGCTGTTGTTCGAGCAGGCCGACGTCAATATGACGGTCAGCAAGTTCGTCACCATGTGTGGACTCGCCTGCGCGGTGGGCATCGTGCTTCCGATGGCAGGGGGCGTGTCGATGAAGTTTGCGCCGTTTATCGGCATCTTCTTTGCCGCAATGCCATTTGTGTGGCTTGTGTTCAAACGCAAGAGCCGGCTTAAGCGATTTGGCGCGCAGTTGCCAGAAGCGCTAGAGCTGATCGCGCGAGCGTTGCGAGCCGGTCACAGTCTTGCCGCTGGGTTCAACCTCGTGGCTCAGGAAATGTCGAAACCAATCGCCAAGGAATTCGGTCGCACATTCGAAGAACAAAACCTCGGTTCGCCGATGGAAGAAGCACTCGAGAAACTCTGTGAGCGAGTTCCGAACCTCGACCTCAAATTCTTCGCCACGGCGATCATTTTGCAGCGGCAGACGGGTGGTGACCTTGCGGAGATTCTCGACAAAATCGGCCGACTTATTCGCGAACGATTCAAAATTTGGGGTCAGGTCCAAGCACTCACGGGCGAAGGCCGGTTGAGCGGGATCGTGCTGCTCGCGCTTCCCCCTGCCCTGTTTGTCGTGGTTTATCGCATGAACCCCGAATACTTGATGCTGCTCTTTACCGACGATCTCGGTAAGAAAATGCTGATCGGCGGTATAGTGATGCAGCTGCTCGGAGCAGTCGCGATTCAGAAAATTATTAACATCCGGGTCTAGCACTCAACTCCGTATCCCGTCTAACCGTTCGCCTCGCAACACACCGAAGCGCCATGATGATATTCGCAATTCTTAGTACATCGATCATGATTCAAGTCGCCATTTTTGGTGGCGTTGCTGCTGTTATATGGCTCGCCCTGGAGTTCGTTGGTGGCGGGGGCAAGTCACGTGCGGTCGAACGACTCGAAGAAATACGCGATCCAAGCCGTCGCGGCAAATCGGGTGGCACCTCATCGAGTTCAATGTCAAAGCTCATCGAGCGCGCCACGCCGGGGCTGTCGGCACCACTCAAACCCAAGACAGCCGAAGAGGCTGGCAAGCTCAAAGTCCGACTTCAAAACGCGGGCTATCGCGGCGAGAATGCCGTCTCGATTTTTCTCGGTCTCAAGTTTCTTTGCCTCATCGTTGGCTTTGTTGCCGGCGGTGGGTCGCTGGCATGGTTCAAGGGACTGACGTCCACAGCGGGCATGTACACGATCGCTGTCGCGGGAATCATGTTCTATTTGCCCGACGTGGTGATTTGGTTTAACAAGAAGAGCCGCCAAGACAACGTCTTCTTCGGGCTCCCCGACGCACTCGACTTGATGGTTGTTTGTGTCGAAGCGGGCCTTGGACTCGACCAAGCAATGCGCAAAGTGGCTGAGGAAATGAAGAATAGTTATCGGGTACTCGCCGACGAATTCGCGCTCTGTAACCTGCAACTACAGATGGGCCGCGCGCGTAACGATGTGCTCCACGAACTCGGCATTCGCACGGGTGTCGATGACTTGAAAGCACTGGCGGCGATTCTGATTCAAGCCGACAAATTCGGTTCGAGTGTCGCTCAAGCCCTCCGCGTGCAAAGCGATTCGATGCGGACCCGGCGGAGCCAGATGGCCGAAGAAAAAGCGGCCAAGACGGCGGTGAAGCTGATCTTCCCACTAGTGATCTTCATCTTCCCCGCGATCTTTGTGGTGCTCGTCGGCCCTGCGGCAATCACCATGATCAACGAGATGTTCCCGGCGATGCAAGGGGCTCAGTAGGGTTTAGGGGCGGTAGTCTTTTGCGGAATCTTACCGGTAAACCATTTCGCCCTAATCTTTCACTCTAGGAGCGGATTAGACGACGCTTTGAACCGAGCCGTGGAGGCATTGTCAAGACGAGATTGCCGCCAACTTCTTTCTTACCCTTCGATTTTGGTGTTCGACATTGCGGAGATCGATTTTGTGCCTGGGATTGGTTCGAATCTTTGGCACTTCGATCATTGGCCTGCTACCGCTGCGAATAGTCTTCAAGTCGGTGTTATCGAACCAATAGCTCATCTTTGCACTTTACCGATCGGCGGAAGAACTGTGGGATCGATCAAACCAAGAGGACAAAACAAATAATGCTCTCAGCTCAAACACCCAATGACTAACGTCATCGGCTCACAAATCTGGCTGATAGCGGAACGCTGACTGCTGAACATCAAGCCTCATCACCCGCGCGAATCTGCGTGTAACTTTCATACCGGCGCAGGTCGATGTGATGGTCAGCCACTGCGTCTTTCACCGCACAAAAATCTTCATGCGTGTGAGTGCAATCCGGAAAACGGCAACCACTCACGTAAGGTCGCAACTCGCGAAAATAACCGGCCACTTCTTCGGCGATCACGTCCCACAACTGGAATTGGCGAATGCCGGGGGTGTCGATCACATGGCCACCCTCGGCCAGCGGGATCAGCTCGGCAGTTGTGGTTGTGTGTTTGCCTTTGTCCGACTCGGCACTGACTTTCTGGACGCGGAGGTGTAACTCAGGCTCGATCACATTCAGCAGCGACGACTTGCCGACGCCGCTCTGACCGGTGAGCACGCTATCGCGGCCGATCACCCGCGAACGAAGCTGCTCGACGTTCTGGCCCGTGGTGGCCGAAACGGCGATTACCTCGTAGCCGAGTTGACTATAAACACCAACCAGTGGCATGAGGGTCGCCGCGTCGATCAGGTCGATCTTGTTGATGCACACCAGCGGGCGGATCGCCATCTTCTCAGCCGTGATCAGATAGCGGTCGATCAGATTGGGCTTGATTCGTGGCTCGGCGGCACTGGTGACGATGACGAGTTGTTCGACGTTCGCCACAATAATGTGGCGTCGTCCGCGGCTAGTTCGACAGAGCACTCCATGCCGAGGTTCAACGCGCTCGATGACGCCTTCGTCCCCCCTTTCGGGATGAAACCAAACGAAGTCCCCAGCCGCAACAACGTGGCGCTGGTCGGTCGAGAGTGTCTTGAGAATGCCCCGCGTCGCGCATTGAAAGACTCGACCCGTGTCGTCGCGGACGCGGCTCACCAGCCCCTGCACCCTCAAAACACGACCGAGCCGACAGACAGAGCGGTCGACATCGGGCATCACATGCGTGCCCGAGGCGTCTTCGACAACCTCGGCTCCGGCGACCGTCCGCTTACGGCTCAGTTTGCCTTTGCCCGACACTCGCTCGCGATGCTGAGTCTCCTCGGCATCGTCAGTACCAAATTGCTTAGTTAAGTCGTTATCGCGCGTCCGCACTTCGCGATTCTTGCGAAAATCAGTGCGAACTTGGTCTCGTTTCTTGCGGGCCACTTGGTAGTCGTGATCGTTGACGGACGACGTAACGGTGCAGAAAGGTTGCCAGATTGTCGACGCACGCTTAAACGGGCTTGTCGGGAAGGTCGATCTGACCAGCGTCGTGGTTAGTGGGATCGTAACGTTTTGGTTCGTCCGACTTGCCCTTGAACTGCTTTTGCAAACCCGCACGCGCGAGCAGCGATTGTTCCATGATTTCGCGGGTGAAGTTGTCGGTCGGGGGCGGGCCGACGGCACCCAAATCAGCCGGCGAGTAGATGACTTTATAACGATGTTTCGCAACAGCGAGCACATCGCCCGAGTCGAGGCGTTTTTCTTGAACCCGAACGTTGTTGACCTTGACGCCATTACGGCTTTGCAGGTCGCGCACGTAGAGATAACCTTCGTCGAAGTACAATTCGCAGTGATGCGCCGATACGTTGGCGAATCTCAGCACCACGTCGCAGCTCTCGCGACGGCCGATCAGCAGTTTTTGTTTGCGAAGGCGAACGGTGTCACCACCGCCCAGCGGGATCAATTCGCCAAGGTCGCGGACGCCTGTCTCTGGTCGTGATTCAGCCATTACTTTCTCGGGACAGCTTTGCCTTCTCTTTACCGCATCGCGGCAGGCGTATTACGATGTTGTTTTGCTTGATTTCACCAAAGATTAACGATAGATGCACACTCCGGTCTCGTCAACTCAGACGTCAACCAAAGCGACTGCGACTTCGCCCCCCGAGAGCCAATCTTGGCCGCTTTGGAGACAGCTTGGTTACCGATATAACCCCACCCGCATCGCCCTAGAGCAGAAATTCGGGGTGCGGGTGCAAAAAATTAGCATCGACGCCGGATTTACCTGCCCAAACGTCGATGGAACCGTTGCAAAAGGGGGATGCAATTTCTGTGATAACCGCAGCTTCAGTCCCAGTCGTCGGCTGCCGCGGGCCGGCATTATCGGGCAGTTGCAACAAAGCATCGACCACATGACGACCCGCTATCGCGATCGGCGGGCGTTCTTGGCTTATTTTCAACCAGCGACCAATACCTATGGACCGGTCGATCAATTGCGCGAACTGTACGCGGCTGCGCTCGAGCATCCGCTGGTGGTGGGACTCGTCGTCGGCACCCGGCCTGATTGCGTTCCTGACCCGGTCCTCAACCTGCTTGAGGAACTTGCCGAACAGACTTATGTCGCGGTCGAGTACGGAATGCAAACGATTCACGACCGATCGCTCGACTGGATGAATCGCGGATGTCATCACGACGCGATGATCGACGCGATGGCACGCAGCCGGGGCCGAGGATTCGAGATTAGCGCCCACGTCATTTTGGGCCTACCGGGCGAATCACACGACGACATGATGGACAGTGGCCGCGAATTGGTGAGACTGGGCGTCGATGCTGTGAAGTTGCACAATTTGTACTGCGTAAAGAATACGCCACTGGCCGATGATGTGCTCGCCGGTCGCGTCACAATGATCGAGCAAGACAACTACATTCGTGCGGCAATCGACTTGCTCGAACTGCTGCCGTCACACGTGGTTGTTGAACGGACACACGGCGAAGCCCCGCCGGAATACCTCATCGCCCCGACTTGGTGCCTCGACAAACAAGCCGTGCGGCAGGCCTTCCACGACGAACTCGAGCGTCGCGACACGTGGCAAGGTCGTCTATGCGAACCGTAGGCTGTCTGCCCTTGTCAAACTTATCGAATTGAATCATCATGCTGGACCCGTAAGCACCCCTAGCTCAATTGGATAGAGCATCGGACTACGAATCCGAAGGTTGGAGGTTCGAATCCTCCGGGGTGTATTCGGCAAACCCCTCGAAACAACTTGTTTTGCAGGGGTTTTTTCGTTTCCTTCCGATTGCGTTCTACCGCCGTCGTTGTCAGCAGTTGCCCCCAATTTCCATAGCTTGCCAGAATTTGGTGCAACCAACGGTGCAACCAAGAATTGCTCGTCGGCTGTTGCGTTGTCGGTACCAGTGGCCAGTTGATGTTGCCGTTGATCGTTCGGCTTAGCTTCGAGGGACAACATCGGCAGCGAGTCGAGAGCACCCGCCACGTCGAGCACTCGGGGGTCGGTGTAGACATTCATCGTCAAGTCGATAGAACTATGTCGCATCGCGGCCTGTGCGGTTCGTGGTGCGACACCACCAGCCGAGAGCAGTGAACCGAAGCTATGCCGCAGGGCGTGAACGTCGAGCGTGCGTCCCCGGTCGTCGACCTTCGCGATGCCGGCGGCGGCCAGGTCGCGGTCGAGCACTTTAACGAGCTGCTTGGGCACATTGAACAGAGGGCCAGAGTTGCGACCAGGCTCAGCGAGAGCCTTCGCACCTGCTTTGCCCCCCAACGATATCGACAGCACGTCGCGAGTGGCGGTATCGCGGTCGGCAATCCATTGTGCCAGTTCGTTTGCCAAGTCGCCGCGTAGCGGCACTTCGGAACGTTCGCGGTTCTTGGCGTTCTTGGCTTCGAGTATTGCAAACGGTGTCGGTGCGTCCAGTACCAGCGAACCAACGGTAAGCGAACCGAGTTCGCCACGTCGCAAGCCAGTCAGTACCAGCGTTTTGTAAATCAGTTGTCGTTCGCGCCCAGTGGCTTCGAGCTTGGCGACCAGTTCGGGGTTGTCCTTGAGTCGATCCCGACCGCGTTCGATTGCTTGCGGTAGTTCATCGAAGGTAAGCGGTACCAGTTGCCAAGTATCGCGTTTGCCCTTACGCTCGCCTTCGGGTTTAGCTTCGGTGGTTCGACCATACTCGGCAAGCGGACGCCAACGGGCGACGTACAGCAACCGTTCGAGTTCGCTGGCGGTCATCGCCCGGCGTTGTCGCCTTGTGTCGGCTTGTTCGTCGAGCTTGCCAATTCGTTTGGTTGGTTCGTTGGGAAGTCGCGACGCATCGACACACCAACGGCAGAACCCCCGCACGGCTTGCAGATAGCTATTGCGGGTGCGGGGTGCCATACCTTCGGAGTTGCGATTCGCTAGCCAGCGTTCAATCGGTGTCGCGGCAATATCCCGCAGCGTTCGCATTCCACAATCGGCG
>JBGSWC010000187.1:0-2732 GCA_041752635.1 Pirellulales bacterium
CACCACCACCGCCGCGGGCTCCACCGCCGCCTCGTCCGATAGCAAGGGCATCGTCGCCGGCGAACAGCAAGGCAACGAGTGAAAGTGCGATAAGTCGTTTCAAGTTTTGCATACGAACACTTTTAGGTGTGAAGAGTTATCGGTAGGAGGGAGGCCGAAACGAGTGAAGCTTAGCTCTCGCTCGTAGTCGCTGACCGGATTGCGGCCAAAAGTCTGTTTGCGAGCGATCAGCGACTATTCCTTCGTCACTCGCACCACGCGAACCGGGTCGCCCGAAGGTTGAGGCTCGCCATTGACTTCGCGACCGACGGTCGAAACTTCGAGTGTATTGTCATCGACGCGGCGAATGACCTGTGTCGCCGATGCGGCACCGCCGTCGGGCAGTGTTTGAGTGAGGCGGCCGACCCACTCGTCGCCCGCTCGCGACCATGTTCCTTCGCCAAAGGCGCCGAGCGAGTCGAAGCTCCACGAGCGGACCGTCTGTGCGCGGGGATCCCAGCCAATCACTTGTGTGCCTTGCAACGCTTCGGCGTCGTCGACTCCGGTTGAGCTTTCGACAGTGTAGCTGCGTACCAAGAACGATTGGCCTGCGCCCCAGCGGAAGGTTGTGTTGATCGTGGCCGCTTCGGTGTCGTCTTGCCAATCGCCGACGAGGAACTCGAGTTCCTTGAGTTTCTCGTAAGGAGTGTCGATTGTCGGCGGGGCGAATTCGCGAACGCTCGAGAACTGCCAGCCGTTTTCGTTCTTGACGACGATGGCTGCGAATGACGACCTCGCCGGTTCTTCGTCGCGACGACTGGTCACGACTTGTCCCTCGATGCTCACAACGCCATCGGTAACCGGATGCACGCGATCAACTTGGCCACCGATCTTTAGGCCGGGAGCCTCAGCAAACACGGCTTTGAGTTCAGCCGCGATTGCTTCACTTCCCTCGGTCGTCGAGCCATCGGCATCGCTCGTCCAGACAGCATCGGCCGCCCACAGCTTGGCCAGCTTATCGGCATCGCCTTCATTAAATGCTTCAAGGTAGTCGCCAAAGAATGCGCCGACTTCGTCTCCCAGTGTGACCGATTTGGTCTCGGCTGCCGCAGCGAGTGACGCAACGGATTCAGCGGCAGGCTGAGCGGTACAACTGGCCGACATCGCTAGTGTAGCGAAGGCAATTCCGAGTGAGATTCGCATGATCGAGTTCTCGCAGCATTTTAAAGTTAAGGGGAGAAGTTGTTTTCAGCCAGCAAATGATTGTCGAACATTGCGCTTTCTCTCGACCACGAACTAGCCGTGTTGCCCAATCGCCAATAGCGCGACGAGGAGTTTTTCCTTCGCTCTCGACTATCATCGTTGTTGCCAACCTAATCCGCAATCAGCCAAGCCATAGCCGCATCAATATCGGCGGCATCAAAATATTTGATCTTTGCCATCGTGAACGGTTTGCAAACTTTTGCCATCCAGGCTTCCCACTTTTGGTCACCGACGATGGCGATGCGCTCGATCTTGGTGCAATGGGTGGTCGAGAACTTGATGTCGTCCCACAGCGCGTGGGCATCCCAGCCCTGGAAGTCATGGAATTGGGCGAGGATGCGTGCCTTGCCGCCAGCGGCGATTTCCTCGTCGATCAACGGGACGAAAGTTTTATAATCTTCGTCGTGCAATTTACCCGAGATTTTGAAGGCGAGAACGTGATCGGGGGCGGTGGTGATTCTTTCGATCATCGGTTTGGCTCTAAACTAAGACAGCGGGGGATTATTGGACGCGACGTCGTTTGTTCCGGTCATTTTGCCGCGTTCGACAACCAGAGGCAAGCATCGCCGCCAAATTCTACTTTATTTTGTTGCCGAATAAGCTAATTCGCTGCCGTTAACCTTCGCTGTCGCATTTTCCATCCAAAGTTATCCGCGCTTAGCAGCCTCTATCTGCGTTGCCTAAAATCGGTTGCATTGCGACCTGGCGCTGTCGAGCTAGCCGACAATCGCCGCAAGACCTTCGGCGTGTGTCGGATACTTGAGTCGATTGAGTAGCTCGTTTTTCATCCGGCGATTGCTCACCCGTCGGTTGGTTTCCGCCCGAGCTGCTTTCGGACTATCGGCGGCGGGACTTGTGAATGTAGGTGGCTTGGCTCCGACTTGCTTGGCGACCTCGGCGTAGTAATCGCCTCGCACTACCGGTCCGTCATCGACGACGTTGAAGGCACCGATCGCTTCTGACTTGATTGCCATGTCGACCGCGGCGACCGCGTCGTCGACGTGAATCAAGTTGAGCCAACCATGGGGCGGAGCTTCGATCGCTTCGCCAGCTTTCAACTGCTCGATGTATGGCACCCGGCCCGGTCCATAAATTCCGCCCAATCGAAGTATCACGCCCCGATCGGCGAATGGCGATTCGAACAGCACACGCTCGGCAGCCAGCGATGCCGCGCCGCCGGCGCGAGCCGGATCGGTTGGCGTCGACTCGTCAACCCATTCGCCATCGGCATCGCCATAGACGCCAGTCGAGCTGACATACACGATGCGACCGACAGCTTGGGGTATGGCGGCGAGCACGTTCCGCAGTCCGCCCGCGTAAACCTGCTCGATCGAAGGCTCGGCCGACCGATCGTCGCCAACACCATAGACCAACGCATTGGCCGCTGGCAGCGCTGCCCGCGAACCCCGGTCGGTCACATCACAAACAATTGTATCGAGCCCCTCGCCGCGAAACTCAGCCGCTCGCTGCTGGCTGCGCGTCGCGGCCGT
>JBGSWC010000188.1:0-2809 GCA_041752635.1 Pirellulales bacterium
AGCGAGAATTCCAGCTCCGCTGTCCGGTGACAGCACTGGTGGTCGCGATGGAGCACGAACGCGGTTTTTGTGAGTTGATTCGTCGCATTGGCCGCGAACACGCGGCACGACAGCGATTTGGTCAGCGTTTTGATCTGCGGAGGCTGCCGACGTCGGACGAATTAGAGCGATTTAGCTTGCACGTAACGGGAGTCTTCGAAGACTGGGTCTACACCTTGTTCAAAGAAGACAAGGTGCTTTCGCATCCCGGCAATCCGGCCCTCTACAATCTGCTCTGTAAAGTACGACGAAGCTTTCATGCACGCCTGTGCGATGTGTTAAGTCATGGTTTCGGTTGCGATCCTAACCACGACAGCGAGCCCATGTACTTTAGCGGTTGCTATTTTGCCGCGACCGGTCCTCAGGACGATCGGCAAGCGTTTGTGAGTGGTGTATTGAACAAACTCCGCGAAGAGCAGGGCGATCTCGAATGGACCAAGGAAGCCCTGCTTGCCGACCGCCGTCGCCGCCGTTGGGCGACGATCGGTTGGATTTCGTCAGCCGTTCTTGCCGTTGTTTTGGTCACTATCTTGGTTTTGCAACGCATGGGCGAGTGAGCCATGTCGCATGCTGCTAGCTTGCCTCGCCCGCGTGAAACGCCCGCGAAATCTTGACAGACGACGCTAGCATCTTTGCGAATCGTGCCGATAAATTGGCTTTGTCGTGTATTCGAAGTTAATTGGTCTAATCCGATTATCCCATTCGACCGATGAACAAGAGCGTGCCGCTTGCCAACCCGCAGGTGGATACATCCACCGTTTATTCGAGTTCGTGGTAATCCGATGAAACTCCGCCGACTCCGCACGCTCGCGTGCCTGCAACTGACACTCCTGACTGCGACTGCGGTCGGCCAATCGCCAGTTGTCAATTACGCTCCAAGCGAAAATCACGCCAACGATCGCTCACGCGATGTGGCTTCGGATTTCATGCTCTCGAGTGGATCTATCGACCGTGCACAGCGAGTCGAGAATCCATGGGCACCGACCTCGTCGCCGCGGCTGCTCCCGGCAGTGCCAGCGACACCGGCTACCGGTGCCCCCGTCGAAGCGAGTCAGCCAACGATTCCGCTGCTCGATACCATGTTACAGCGGTTGCAGTCGAAGGGACCTGACACCAGTGGTTCGCCTGCTACCGAGGCGCCACTGTCGACCACCAATCCGAACAGGCCGATCGCCGACGCCGCAGTCGCTCAGCCCGTCGCCTCGGCAACCCAGCCGAACCAACCGGGCCATGCGTCGCGCTCGGCTGTGGTTGAAGCGGACCCTCGTGGCGAGTCAAATCGTTCGCCGTCGATGTTGAACCTCACCAGTTGGCTGCGATCAGAATCGACCTCGGTGCCGGTTATCGAGCCGAACACCGAAGCGGCATTCGTCGACGAGAGTTCGCTGCCCGAAGGAGTCTCGGCACCAACAGGGCCACGCATTTTGTTTCGGCCGGCTGTTGCCGGAGTTGACCAATATGGTCGCGCTACGTTGCGTCCCAATGTGCGAGTCGCCGATGCACGCGGTAACTTTATTAACCAAACAGAACAGGTGCCAACGGACGCCGAAGCACTGCAAGAAGTGGAACCCGACGTTGAAGTTCCCGAGCAGTGGACTGCCCCGTTTGTCGAAGGCGAGTTCGGCAGCTATCCACCGGCGGGTGCGCCAGTGGCTCCCCGCTTGGGACCTGGACACGAGTTGGTGCTCACGATGATGGCGCGACTCAACGGTCCCTGCAATCAGGCAGGGCTCGGTGGCGAGCGAGTGATGAATGCCATCTCGTTTGTCGAGACGAGTCAGCCACTCACGAACTTTCGCATTCGCCTCGACGCAGCACGAGATTACCAGTCGCCCGACCGGTCGGAGTATTTTTGGGCCAAGATTAATGGGGGGGGACCCTCGGGTTTGGGTGGCGAAACGAGTGTCGATTACCAGGACATTCGCATGATGCTCGAAGTCGGGAGCGACAAATTCTCTGTCGCAACCGATCTTCCGATCCGCATTCTCGAACCGACTGTCTATGCTAATACTTCCGGGTTTGCCGACATGAACGTGACCACGAAGACGGTCTTTCTCGACGGCGATGAATGGCAACTCGCGAATACATTTCGCATCTATATTCCAACCGGAAACAAGGGCAAAGGACTCGGAACCGGGCACGCTTCGCTCGAACCTGGCTTTGCTTGGCGGTACAAGTGGAGTCGTGTGACCTACATCCACGGCGATTTGAAGTTTTGGATTCCGCTGGGTGCCGATGACGCACACGCGGGCGAGGTGCTCAGCTATGGCGTCGCCATGAGCCACGTTTGGCGAGAAACCGACTCGTGGGCCATTATGCCGACGATTGAATTCGTCGGCCATTCGTTCCTCGACGGACAAAAAACTCTGCCCGGGCCGCTTGGGCTCACCGAGTTCGTCGACCCCGAAGGCATCTTCTCGATCCATCCAGGTGTGCGTTATGTATGGGACAAGGGAAGCGATTGCGGCATTCAAGAATTCGGCATCTTCTCGGGCATCGGAGTGAGTTCCGATACGCTCTATGAGAATCTCTTGCGTGCCGAACTTCGCTGGAGTTGGTAGCCCACGCTGCTAATTGCGCCCGTCGTTCTGACCGTTTTGTCCACGAAACAGCCAACACGATTGGAGGGGACAAAACCCCGAATTTTGTCTCTCGCCGAATTCGCGAAAAGGTCTTGTTTTCCAGTCGATTTCGCAAGTCGCCGGCGAATTTCGTACCTGGGTTTTGACTGACCAGTTGGTGACGTTTTGGACAAAACCCATTTTTGAGA
>JBGSWC010000189.1:0-10562 GCA_041752635.1 Pirellulales bacterium
GCCGCGATGCGGTCTACCATCAGATGGCCCAAAGCCGCGTGGCGGGCCTTCGCCCATTCGGCCGTCACCCTGTCGGCCTTCTGGTTGCGGGCGCTCGAATTCACCGCCCGGTGGGGGCGGTGGTCCACCTGGTCCACCTGGTCCACCTGGTCCACCTGGGCCACCTGGGCCACGACGTTCACCGTCGCCGCCGGGTCCGTTGCGAAAGCCAAATCGCCGATCGCGATCGCCGAAGAAACCACGTAGCCATTCGCCCGGTTTGCCATCGCTGAAATAGGCACTCGCATACATTTGTCGCAATTCGCGTGTCATTTCGTCTTCAGGTAAGGCAAGCAGACGGCGGCGGTCGTCGTCGGTAATCTGATTGCTTCCGAAAAATTCTTCGAGGCTTTGCTGAGTGTGCCTCGTGTGTGCCTCGATCGCCCAGCGACGCAACGTTTCGCCCTGCGCAGGGAGAGGCAGCTTTTCAATCCGCTCGCGGGTGTCGTCGTCGAGCAGCTCGAGCAGTCCGTTTGTAATTGCCGCGTAATAGAGAATAAACTGCGACGATTTGTCTTTTCCGCTGCGAGCGGCAATCCAAGGAATGATGAGTTTCTCGAACCCACGCGAATTGCGTTGCTTTGCCACTCTGTCGAGCGCCTGTTGTGCATCGGTCGAAAGTTGAGCCTTTAGATTTTGGTAGTTCTGTTCAACGACTTCGCTATCCAGCAGCGTTGGCAATGCAACGCGAATTCGCTCGGCGTTGTCGGCCGAGAGTTCAATGCTACTGCGGCGAAATTCTCGCGATGCCAATTCACTTGTCCGCTTGAGCCGCTCGGGCGTATCGAGCGACCGCAGTCCTGCCTGATCGGCGGCACTCTGCGCGCTGGCGATGTTCGAATAGACGAGCATCGCTTGCCAAAGTTCCTGGGCATCGTCGCTTTTGGCGATCTCGTCGTGCAGTTGTTGTAGTTCGCTTCGACGCGGAGGGCTCATCGCCTCGAAGCGACTCGCTTTGGCGGCTAATTCGTACTGCACGTCGGAGGGCAATTCGGCCACGAACTTTGCCCGCTCGTTGTAGCTGGAATCCGTCAGCGAAGCGAGCCGCTCCGCACGCTCGGCCACCGAATCATCGATCGATTTGCCAAACTCGGCGGGCAGCTCCTGGGGCAATTGCCGCAGAAAACCAACGTCGAGCCGCTGGTTATAGGCATCGAACTCGGCGATCAGGGGCAGGTTGTTGTAGAGCTCACGATTGGGGTTGGGGGCCAGCACTCGGGTCAACAACAGCCCCGCCAGCGCGGCCGCCGCCGCGACGGCAAACCACTTCATCGCGCGGCTGCGTTTGCGAGCGGGCAGCAATTGGGTTTGCTGATTGACTTCCTGTTCGGCTTCGACCGCCACCATCTCGATGGTTGTTTGTGTAAACGAGTCGTCGACCGTCGCTCGTGGTAGCACATCGAGGGCATTCCACACCCGCTCGAACCGCTGCATGTCGGCACGATAGAGCTGGTCGCTAGCAATCCGCGATTCGATAGCTGCCTCGTCGTCGCCGGCAAGTTCGCCGTCGAGATAAGCAACCAACTCTTCGCGTAACCGGGCGTCGGTGGGGGGAGGAGGCATTGAAGCGATGAACTATAAACGACGAATGTTGAGTGGAAAATGATGAATGATGAAGCTACTTGTTCATCGTTCATCGCTAGCTGCTTACCGTTTAACTGCTTACCGTTTGTCCGCTTTCGATATAGGGTTCCAGCACGTCGCGGAGTTTTTCTCTCGCCCGCGATAACAACGACTTGATGGCTTGGGGGGTCATTTCCATGATCTCGCCGATCTCGGCGTAGCTGAGTTGTTCGAACTTGGCGAGCAGCACCGCCATTCGCTGTCGATCGTTCAGCGACTCAATCGCAATTTGTACGACTTGTTGCAGTTCGTTGCGGTCGAGTTGCCTGGTAGGCATTAGTCCGCTAGCGGCCATCGCGTTGGCTTCGAAGAAATTGGCCGGACCACTTTGGTTGGGATTGTTGCTGGCGATGTTGACTTCCTTACGACGCGAGAGCCCTCGCAGCGCGTTCGACGCCACGTTGTTGGCAATAGTGAACAGCCAAGTGCTGAATTTCGATCCAGGTACATAGCGATGCCGTGCTCGGTAGACTCGCATGAATACATCTTGAGCCAAGTCTTCGGCCATGTCGCGTTTGCCGGTGAGGTGAGCGAGCAACGAAACAACGCGGTTTTGGTAGCGTCGCATCAATTCCTCGAACGCCGCCGCGTCGTCGTCGCGAACGCGCAGCATGAGCCGCACGTCGGGGTCGGCATGCGTGTATCGGTCGATGGTCGATTGGCTTACGCTCAACGCCCGTTGCTCGCGTGAGGAATTTCGTGATTCGGTTTTAGTTAAGTGTAAGCCAGTCGCCGCTTGCGAGCCAATGTCCACCGACCGACCTGCTTCTGTTGGGGGGCCATGTTTCATGGCACTGGTAGATAAACCCCGCTTCGTGCCGATGGTTTCGCGCCCCCCGTCAGCAGGCACGCTCCGATCTGACCGCTAGCTCTTGCTCCGATTGCCAAGCGACGCTCAACACGGCCGTCACGAATAGCCCGATGCGGGGTTGTTGTGACGCACGTGGGCCGGCGACATTCAGTCGCTCGATAGCGTGGTCGTTCACGAAACGAACAAGCCGCGTCGCCAAATCTCGCGTCCGCTCGGCGGTTCCCCACAGTGGAAGCTCCCGCTCGATAAGCACCAACAGTGGCTTTGCCTGCTGTCGAGCGAAATCGACAGTGAGGCGGGTGCCCCCCCGCAGCGGCCGGTCGACTGCGAGCACCACCGTGCCATCGCTATCGCGGATGTTCCACTCGGTCCGCTGAGCGTAGCCGGGCGTATCGGTTTCGCGCAACTGGTAGCGGGGCGCCAGGGGGCCATCCTCGGCACGACGCCCCAGCGGACACCACCCATCGTGTGGCAAATCGTGGGCCATGGCGAAATCGAGTGCCGCACGATCGGCCCCCGTTTGCCCGCCAGAGATGATTGTGAGATCGCGAATCGACATTGTGGCTCGGCGGTTCAGAAACGGGCTTGCCAACAATTATGCGCAAACCGCTGCTCGCCGCCACCGAAAAAAATGGGCCAACGGCCGCGGCGGTGGAAAGACACCACTCGTCGACCGCTGGCAGTAATCACCGAATCTATCGACTACTTGCCAATGTTTCCGCGACAACCACGGATCATCAGTCCCGCCCCTGCCAATAGGGTACCGATCAAGGCGATCGACGACGGCTCGGGAACGACCCGAACGACCTGAAAGCTGACGCCGATAACTGGTGTTGTGGCTGTCAGCGTGTCGAAGTCGAAAAAGTATCCCGGGGGCGTTTCGACGCCGTCGAAGGCGCTCAGGTTGGTGAAATTGAACGTCACCGGCATGTTTTCGTTGACGCGGTTGTCGTTGACGCCACCAACGATAAACGCCCCGTTCGCCGGGTTTTGGGTCTCCGAACCGGCATCCCAAATTCGACTCGCATCTTCGGTGAAGCTAGGCAAAATCAGGTTGCCATCGTCATCGAACACCCGAAACGCCATGGGATTGGCATTGCCCAGAAACGCATCGGTGCTCGGCACCACCATTGTTCCAAAGGTGAAAAATTGGTTGTCGGTATCGACGGTGAACACGCCCGAGTTGACCTGTCCCGGCAGAAACGGACCGATCACCGGGCCGGTGATGCTGCCGAGGTTCGCGTTGGGTTCGGCCATCGAGAAAGCGGGAAACCAATTGGAACCCGATCCTCCTTCGGCAATGGTAACGATGGGCGCCTGCGAGATATCGCCAAAACCAAGGTCAAAAGCGACCTCGTTGTTGTTGAAGGCGTTGAAGGTGCCGTTGCCGAAACCGAATCGAAAGGGGGCGAGCGCAACGCTGTTTTCGGGGGCGAGGTTTTCGACGGTGATGCGAATTTGAATCTCTCGCGCAGCACAAGTGCACAGCGAAACCGTTACGAGCAACGTTGCAAGCAGCGAATGTAGATACTTCATGGAAACAACCTCTATTGCGGTTAATTGGACTGGTGAAATGGTCTCTGTCACTTCGCGTTGAATCATTGGCGGTACCTCGTGAACGATGCCCCTCTCGCTTTCCGAATATGGCCGACGCCCGAAAATCGAACGGTGAGCCACTTCACCGTTGCCGTAGTACCACAGCCCGAGTGTGAGCCAGTTCACGCTGGCATGGTGGCGATTTGCCGCAACTTGACGCGGAACGCTAGCAGTTGGGCGTGCCCGTCCGCCCATCGGCGGGGTTCTCGGCAAATTTAGGCAACTAACGATACGGCTATGCCGATGACCAGCCAAAGTGGTCGCTATCGGCGGGTGGCGAAGCTAGCAACACCATCGGCCCGTTCGCTCGTCTCGCCCAAAAAAAATCAGCAGGCCCATTCGTGCCAATTCGTCAATTGATCGCCGGTTGTGTTTTGGCGAGTGGCTTGTTGGCGAACGCTCGCGCACTCGAGCCAGTGCGACTTCCCTCGATCGATGTCGCTCCGGCTGAAGTGCCCGAAGCGCGGGAAACGATTGACGCTGTCGAGACGCATTTGCCCAGCGACTGGATCGTACCGGCAAGCTGGATCGCTACGTCGGCTGACCCGGTGGCAGTCGACAACATCCCCTCGTTTGAGCTTGGGGTCCAATTCGATAAGGGAATTTTCATTCGCTCGACTGATCTCGAGAGCAATCCCTATTCGCTCTATATCGGTGGCCGGCTGCAGCTGCGCTATTTGAACTTTTCGCCCGACGAGTTGACCTGGACAGACAACTCTGGCACCACTCGACCTATTTTACGACGCAATCATTTCGATACCGAGCGTGCCCGTATCAATATCTCGGGCCATGCGATTAGCCCTTACCTGACTTACTTGTTCATCATCGACGGCGATGGCGACGATGCTGGAGCGGCCGACTTTTTGATTTATCAATTCGAATACCAGTTCAGCGACACCACCAAGCTTCGGCTCGGTCGCAACAAGGTGGCCAGCGGTCGCGAATGGTTGCTTTCGAGTCGCTATCTCACTCTTGCCGATCGCTCGATGGCAACAGAGTTTTTTCGCCCTTCGTTCAGCGATGGTATCTGGATCATCGGCGAACCAACCGAAACAACGTATTACGAGCTCTCGCTCACCAACGGTCTTCGCACGAGTCGTCGTCGTTCGACCGACCTCGACAGACATTTGGCTGTCGCCGCAACAGGAACCTGGGAGCCGCTCGCCCCCTATGGGCTGGGCACAACCGACTTCGAATGTCACGATCGGCACTCGGTCCGTTTTGGTAGTTCGATTTTATGGGATGAATCGAGCAGTCGCGCCGATCGCGGCTTTCCGCTTGGCGACGACGACTTCTTGCGGCTCTCGGATGGCACCCGGCTGGGTGATGTCGGAGCGCTAGCACCCGGCGTCCAAGTGCTCGGCGATACCGTCTATCAACTTTCGCTCGATGCCGGCTGGAAATATCGTGGCTGGAGTCTGTCGGGCGAGTACTTCATGCGGTGGTTGCAGGACTTCGCGGCCGATGGTCCATTGCCCGTGTCGAAGCTCTATACCTATGGTTTTGTCACCGAGGCTGGCTATTTTTGGATTCCCGGTCGCTTCGATTCCAACGTGCGCATGTCACAGGTTTCGGGCCTATTTGGCAGCGGTTTTGAATACTCCACCGGCTGCAACTGGTACTGGGGAGCAAAGGGAGACCAAGTCAACAAGATCACCATCGATCTGAGTCACATCGTCAGCAGCCCGGTGAACAGTTCGCTAGCCGACATTCTGGTCGGCGACGATGGCATATTGCTGCGTACGCAAGTGCAAATTGGCTTTTAGCGGCATTGACCGCGGTCGGTCGCTCGATAGTTGCCAAAAAATCTGAGATTCTTGCACGGATTCGCGCCGCCCGGGCCACTAACACTTGTAGGTGGGCAGAACCCCTCACCATTTCTCACAAACCCAAGCAATTGAGTTTTAAGATGCGACTCACCTTACGCACGCTGCTGGCTTACATGGACGACATTCTCGATCCACAAGACCAAGCCGATTTGGAGCGGCGAATTTCCGAGAGCAAGCTAGCGACCGATCTGTTGCATCAAACTCGCGACGCGATGCGGCGCCTTCGGTTGGGGGCACCACCGGTTATGGGCGAAGGGCTCGAAGCTGATCCCAACATCGTGGCCGAGTATCTCGACAGCACACTGGTGGCCGAGTCGGTAAACGAATACGAGAAGATGTGCCTCGAGTCCGATGTCCACCTGGCCGAGGCGGCGTCGTGTCATCATGTGTTGACGATGGTGCTTGGTCAGCCGGCCGATGTCGATCCAGCGCTTCGAGCGCGGATGTACGTACTTCACGACAATCCGCCGCCGATTAGTCCAAGGAAGACCGACGGCGCCCCGATCGCGGCGACAACCACAATCGTATCGGCAACGCCGGTGGCGGCCAACGGCGCACTCGCTAGCGAATCGCACCAATCATCTGGCAAAATCGAAGTGCCCGACTACCTACGCGAGGGCCAACCGTCGATCGCCAAACGCTTGGCGTATGGATTAGCTGCGTGCCTGCTGGTGGCGGTCGCGGCATTCTTTCTCGTCGGTCCCGACGGATTACTCCGTAGCGACAAGCAGGTCGCACAACGCGGCGGTCAGGACGAAACAGCACCCAAAATCGAAGGTGCCCCGGCCCCCGTTGCCGGGGGCGACGAAACGCCCGCCGCCAACACCGGCGATGACACACTGCCGCCACCGTTTGTGCCGGGTGAGGGGTCGCCAGTTGCCGATGCCAATGATGATGCCTCTGACGATACAGCAAGCGACAACGGGGCGACCGAGCTTCCCGCGATTCCCAACGATATCGATCTCCCCTCTATCGACCAAAATCCGCTGCCACCGATCGAGCCGCTGCCAGAGACGCCCGGCATGGGTGATCCTGCCGTGGTGGAAGTGGCTCCGCTCGATCCGATCGAAACGGATGGCGACAACACAGCGGCCGATGGTGAACCGATCGTGGGAGACGATGTTGATCCCGTCATGCCGGCCGACCCGACTCCCGGCGTTCCCGCTGTGCCGAGTGACGACAACAACGCCAGCGAAGCTGCTCAGCCCCCCGGTGTGGTCGATGGACCGATTGGCACTTACGTCAGCGTCGATGAAGTTCTGTTGCGACTCAGCGAGGCCGACGGCACTTGGCGACGACTCGCCAAGGGAACTCCCATCAAGGTCGGCGACACGCTGCTCGCGCTGCCGACTTATCGACCCGAGTTGGCGATGGTATCGGGGCTACGTGTCGAGTTGTCCGACGTATCTCGCCTGCTGACCGGCGCGACGGCCGATGGCCCTGCTTTTAAGTTGGCCTATGGACGCATGTTTATTTCCAACAATGGTGCAAACGCAAGCGTCGTGACGATCGACATCGACAATGTGCCACAGACATTCGAAATTCCGTCGATGGCAGCCATAGCGGTCGACGTTCAACGACAGTTTGTGCCAGGCATGGCGATTGGCGAAACTGCAAGCCCGTCGCTGGCGATGATCTATGTTCCCGATGGCGGAGTGGTCGCCATCGCCAGCGATGGCGCACGAGTGCCGGTCGACGCCAACACCCAGTGGGCTCTGAGACCCGACGGCCAAGCCGAGGTCACACCCCTCTCACAGCAGCCCGACTGGCTGACCGAACAGAAGCTCGATTTTCTTGCTCAGTCAGCCTCGCGGAATATCGAACAAATCTTCGACAGCGAGCGCCCGGCGCGCGTGCAACTATTGGGCTTTTACGAAAGCACCAAGCGCAGCGAAGAGCGAGATCTCGCCGCCCGTTGCGCGGTTCACGTCGGACAGTTCACTCCCTTCGTGCTCGCGCTCGCCGACTCGGCGCAACGCGCCAATTGGAGCGATCACATCGAGATGCTCCGTACCGCGATTGCCAGTTCGCCCGAACTCGCCAAGCAGGTCAAACAAACAATCGCCGAATTGCGAGGCGATGCCGAGGCCGTCGATCTGTACGAAATGATTCGGGGTTACTCCCGCGATCAACTCGGCACCACACCTCAAGAACTGCAGACCGGCGTGTTGCTCAAGCTCATTAATTGGCTCGAACACGATCGGCTCGAATACCGCGTACTTGCGTTTCACAATCTGCGTCAACTCACGGGCAAAAGCCTACTCTATCAACCCGCCGGCAGCACCAGCACCCGCGACCGCGCTGTTCGCACATGGCGGCAACGACTCGATGGCAACGAACTGATCGACGCCACTGAATAGCCAGCCGCCTAGGCGATTGGTTGTCGTGAAAAAGTGTCGTGAAAAATTGGGGAGCCACTGCCAAGCAGTGGCTCCCCATTAGCTTGCGCGAGATTAGCTTGATCGAGGCATTACCCTCGCTTCGCGGGCGTCGCATCAGACCCGCAAGATTTCATAACCTTTTCGCTGTTCGCGAGCGGCCAGCGAAGCGGCTTGCGAGTCATCGACGATCGTTTCCGTTTTGGCATCCCACTTGATCGGGCGACCCAACCGGGCGGCGATGCTCGTCAGGTGACACGTATTCATCGTCTGCAAGTGAGTGTAAACGTCACTCACCGGCAAACCACCTTCGCGGATGCAACGATAGAAGTTGTCTTTGTGCCCTTCGAAAGGCTTGCCCTTATAGAGCCGCTCGACATCTTCGTCGGTGAACTTGCCTTCATCCCAGTTCTCTTCGACCGGAGTGCCGGTGATTTTGCCACGATTCACAAACATCCGGCCTTCGGTCCCTTCGAACAAGATGCCGTTTTCGCCGCGGCTGGTGACGTCGACGATGACGCCGCTCGGATACTTACACTTCACCGAGAAATCGTGCGACGTGTTGTAACTGTCATCGACGGTTGGCATGCCATCGACAAACTCGACCGGGTGCTTGGCATCGGTCCCATCGATTTCGGTCGGACCGTCGCCATACTCATCTTCGCCAAGTGCCCAGGTCGCGATGTCGACGTGGTGGGCACCCCAGTCAGTGAACTTGCCCCCCGAGTACTCATACCACCAGCGAAATTCGTAATGGCAACGTCGCTCGCGATAGTCGACTAACGGGGCTTGGCCGAGCCACATTTCCCAGTTCAGTTCTTTCGGTACCTCAGCCACGGGGAATGGTCCACCGGTGGGCGAGCCATTAATGCCGACTGTCACGTTCTTGATTTCGCCAAGCAGTCCTTTTTGCACCATGTTGACCGCCCGCAAGAACCGGCCGCGGTCGCTTCGCTGTTGAGTTCCGACAATGAACACCAACTCGGGGTGCTTCTTGCAAGCAGCGCGGATCAACTGGTTCTCTTCGAGAGTCAGGGTCAATGGTTTTTGGCAAAACACGTGCTTGCCCGCTTCGAGCGCCTCGACACAGACTTTTGTGTGCCAGTGATCTGTCGTGACACAGCTAATGACATCGATGTCTTTGCGCTCGAGCAGTTTGCGGTAATCGCCATAGCCATCGGCTTTGCCTTTGCCGATATTGTCGGCATTCTTGGCTTGGAGCATATGCCGCTCGTCGACATCACAAACCGCGACGATGTCACCAAATCGGGCGTGTGCGGCGGCGTCGCCTTTGCCCATGCTGCCGGTGCCGATGCAGCCGATGCGAGGTCGGTCGTTAGCTGATTGATTGGCGAAGGCCTTTTGGCTCGACGGAAAATAGGCCGCTGCGGCCGCGCCAGCGATTGTGCCCTGCTTCAAGAAATCACGCCGCGATGCTTCGTTGTTCTTCATCGAAAGACTCTCCAGAGTGTGCAAATTGGTCGTTGACCAAACCGTTTACGAACCGGGAAAATGCATTGTCTACGCGGGACCCTGTGATTGCAAGCTGTTTTCTTGGTTCCGCGCTAAGTCGTGGGAGTGCGACGATTGTGGGGGCGAAGGCAGAGCGCAGAAGGTAGTAGGCAGCGAGCTGCATGAAGTGCTGCGGCTGCCCCTGGTTTAGTTTGTTCTGGCCGTTTTGTCCACGAAACAGCCAACACGATTGGAGGGGACAAAACCCCGGATTTTGTCTCTCGCTCAACTCGAAAAAACCACTTGTTTTCCAGTCGATTTCGAGCATTGCCAGTGAATTTCGTACCTGGGTTTTGACTGACCAGTTGGCGACGTTTTGGACAAAACCCATTTTCGAGAGTCGAGAGTCGAGTGGGGAGAGTCGAGTGGAAAGGGTTGAGGCGTCGGTTGACACCCTCTGACTTGTATAGCAGTGTTTGTCGAACAGAGTTTCATGCCCCCTTTCTACCACACCGCGCGGCCAATTTCGACAACAAAATTTGGCCGGGTTTCGGAAGGCAAAGCCATAACCGAGGCCCGAAGGGCCGAAACACGATAGCCCAGTGCAAGACCAAGCGAGCATCGCGAGTTTGGTCGCCGCACTGGGTTGGCGATGTAACAAAAACCACAAGCCCTGTATGGGCGAAACAAAGCCAGTTTTGCCCTTTCAGGGCGTTGTGATCTTGTCGATACAAGTTCCTAGGGCGTCGCCCCAGGCTGTCGTGTGACTGCCCCTTCGGGGCGTTTTGATGCAACTGATCTGCTCGTCTTTGAGGGACACCCGTTCAGGGCTGT
>JBGSWC010000190.1:0-9964 GCA_041752635.1 Pirellulales bacterium
GCCGCCGGTCTTACCAAGAAAGAAACTTTGGACGCGCGACGATGCTTACCAGCTCGCGGAACAGGGATGGTTCGCAAATCAACGGGTCGAGCTAATCTTCGGAGAATTCAACTTCATGCCACCGCAGTCTCCGGGGCATAGCACGTCGACCGAGTTAGTCCGTAGTGCCCTTCAGAAAATGCAAATCGAAAATTGCCACGTTCGCGGTCACTTGCCGCTGACTATCGATGACCTTTCTGAACCAGAACCTGACTTTGCATTGGTAACAGGAGCTGTACGCGATTACGCCACCGAACATCCAAGAACAGCTTTGCTGGTAGTCGAAGTCGCGAAGACCTCGCTGGAATACGACACCAAGGTCAAACCGGCGCTATACGCCAAGGCAAACGTGGCCGAGTATTGGGTACTCGATTTGACGAGCGAGCGACTGTTGGTGCATCGCGAACCCGTGGCCGACAACACTGCCATTGGTGGCTTCCGGTATAAGACGCTCATCACGCTGGGGAAGGATGACACGGTCACTCCGCTGGCGAAGCCGGAGTGTTCTGTGGCGGTGAGTGAGATGCTGCCGAGTTCGTCTTAGGAGCCTGCGCTGTGGCGCGATTAGCGTTAATCTGTGCGACGCTGAGCGGCGTTTTGTGGATCGCTAGTTGGCCGGAACCGCTGCTACCGTGGGACATTGAATCAAATACAGGCTTTGCGAATGTTTCGTACTTGGGTTACGGAGGTTCGTGGGTCAGCCTTAACTGTCAAAGTTCAAGACGAATATTAGAAATCGAATTCGATTTCTTTCTATTTGAAGCCAATATGAACATTTGGGGTTTTGCGTGGGAAGAGAAAGTTAGAAATCTTCGGCTCGAGCCGGGTGGTCGAAGCGCTTCACCACTCGGTATCTTTTGGCTTATCGTCGCGTCGGATATGTTGAGTCTTTCATTGCCATACTGGCTGTTCTTTTTCGGTTGGGTCGTTTGCTTTGTTGACACTGTAAAGGCAATTCGATTCGGGCTTCGCGACTTGTTCATCGCCGCGACAGTTGTTTGCGTTGCTCTTTCGTTAGTGAGACTTCATTGCACGATGCTCTTGGCACTTCCACTCCTACTGATTTCGGTCGGCACAAGCTTCTACATCGTCTCTCTCGCACTGTGGCGGCTTGCGCGCTCTCAAGCACCGAGTCTGCTGTTTGATAAGACTTCCGACTCGCCGGTCGATAAAACCTGATATTCTCACGATCAAGAGGATCGTGCTGCGATTGCAAGAGCAACGCAACACCCTTGACGCGCGTAGAATTGTGCCAGGATTTTCGCTCGATGTGGAGGCGTTTTTCAAGATTGAGCCACCGATGTCGCCAACGGAGTAGCCAACGCTCCGAACAGGCTAGGATCCTGTTCTACGACACTCGCAAAACAAAAAACGGGCCCGAGCAATCTAAGTCGCTCGGGCCCGTGCTATTGATAGGGACTCAACACTCGGCGGCGGTTTGACCCGCCCCGAATTTGAACGTCGCCCATCCGTGGTTCAGTGTTGCTAGTGTCTTAAGCGCTTTCCTTTACAGGTTCGTCGGCATACAGTTTCGACCGGCCTTCGACCACATCGTCGGTAATCAAGTAGTGTTGGCCTCGTGGCTGGTCGGGCAGATCGAACATCAACTCCAACATAGTCGCTTCAATGATCGATCGCAGGCCACGTGCGCCGGTTTCCCGTTCTTTCGCGCGGCGGGCGATCGCCTTGAGAGCGTCGTCGGTGAAGCGTAGTTCGGCATCTTCCATCGCGAAGAGCCGTTGGTATTGCTTGGTAAGAGCATTCTTCGGCTCTTTGAGTACGCGAACTAGAGACTCTTCGTCCAAAGGTCGCAGACTGGTGTTCACCGGCAGTCGGCCCACGAGTTCGGGAATTAGCCCGAATTCGATCAAGTCGTCGGCGGTGACTTGGGCAAGAGCGTCGCCCAAGCTCATTTCGCCGCCGTAGGTGGCGTTTTGGGTGAAGCCAATGCTGCGATTGCCCGTTCGTTTGCGAACGATCTCTTCGATGCCGCTGAAGGTACCGCCGCAAATGAACAGAATATTCGTGGTGTCGATCTGAATGTACTGTTGCTCGGGATGCTTCCGGCCCCCTTGCGGCGGCACGTTGGCTGTCGTCCCTTCGAGCATCTTGAGCAGCGCCTGTTGAACACCCTCGCCCGACACGTCGCGGGTAATCGACACGTTTTGGCTCGTTTTGCCAATCTTGTCGATTTCGTCGATGTAGAGAATGCCGCGCTGGGCCGCTTCGATGTCGAAGTCGGCGGCATGCAGCAACTTGAGCAACAGGTTTTCGACGTCTTCGCCCACATAGCCTGCTTCGGTTAGCGTCGTGGCGTCGCCAATGGCGAACGGCACGTTGAGCCGCCGAGCAAGTGTCTTCGCGAGCAACGTTTTGCCACAGCCAGTCGGCCCGACGAGCAGAATGTTCGACTTGTCGATTTCGACATCCGATTCATCCTCGGCCGCCATGAGCCGCTTGTAATGGCTATGGACCGCCACGGCGAGCACTCGCTTCGCGCTCTCTTGTCCGATGACGTAATGATCGAGCTCGGCGACGATTTCCCTCGGCGAGGGAATCTTCGTAAAGAGTGGCTTGCTGCTACCGCGTCGCTTGCGTTCCTGGTCCAAAATCGATTGGCACAGTTCGATGCATTCTCTACAGATGTAGACGTCGCCCGGTCCTTCGACCAACGGGCCTACATCGCGATAGCTCTTGCGACAAAATGAACAGGAAGCGTTTTTCTTCGATGTACCACCGCGTCGCGTGCTGGTTAAGTCCCTGCTTGAGGGCATAGTTTCTCCTTCCCCGTCTCACAACACGACGCGAGACGTTCGCGGCGCTGTTGTTTCGACCTCCAAAGTTGTCGCTCGATAGTGGCCGAACCCGCAAGGAAAGCTTTCCGACCGCCGATTGCCTCCAAGTCCCATGGAAGCAACAACCTCAAGTGGCGGGCGACGTGCTTTCCTTCGTTCTTCCTCTCTCACGCGAGGCGGGGGCATCCTTGTCCACGCTCTAGTCGAGCCGTGTTCACACACATGCTACGTCATCTCCTCAGGTTTCGTTCATCGACCCACGGGGGGCATTTTTCGCAAGATGTTTTGCTAGCGTCGCACAACCGGGCCAGTCGATGCGGCCCGCGCTAGGTGGCTCGCTGCATCAACTCGGCTGGTCGCTAACGCTCTTATTGCCGGTAGGCTTGTCTTGATCGTTATCGATTAGCTCATCGCGCAAAGTCGCCGCTAGCTTGGTTTTAATCGTTTTATATTCTTCGTCGCTCAGCGTCCCGCGCGAATGCAAATCGCGAAACTCGGTGAGCAGGCTACCCGAATCGACTGCCGAATCGTCGTTTTCCTCGTCTCGGAATTTTCTCACGAAGTACACACCTATTGCAAGCACAATAAATAGTGCGGCAAACCAGAATGACGCCCGGATCAGTGGCCACATATCGCTATCGGCCCAGGCACTGTCGGCCAGTCGTTCAATTTTTACATCCCCCAAAACCACGGCCTTCTCCGTCCAGTTCGGCACCACTACCGACATTATGGCGAGTGTTGCTAGCGGGGTCCAGTTTTGCTCGCACGCCGGGCGGTTGCCTCGAATCCACAACCCGAGACGTGGGTGAAGGACGCTTTTTCTTTGATGACGTGGCGGGGTGGGGTCCAAATGTCACTCGTTTACGCGTCGGGTTAGGAACGAAATCGGCTCCGACTCGGGCAAACACAAACCGACCCGATATTACCCAATCCTCATAACGCGTTCGCCCCCCAAGCCCCGACCTTTACCACGCCGATAACCCCGGATAGCGCAAATCTCCGCGCAGTTTGTCAGCAGAATTTTCGTCATTTGCCATTCCGACTTCGTCATTGCCCTTGTTTCAATACTTTCCAGCCATGTGCTTCGCTCTCTGCGCCTGCTTCGCATGGTGCGAACGAGCCGCTGCGCAGGGGCCAACACCTGTCATGTGGGGACAAGACGCTTTCGTCATTCCCTATCAATGGTCGAATAACACCGACCCAATGAACGCTCGTTCGGTCGAACTGTACGCCTCGACCGATCGTGGCCGCAGTTGGCAAAAAATTAGCGAAGCCCAGCCGAGCGTACGCAACTTCACCTATCGCGCGCCGGGTGACGGCGAGTATTGGTTCGCCATCCGGACGATCGACGCCACGGGCAATGCCTGGCCCGCTGGTCCGATGCAGGCAGAACTACAAGTCGTGGTTGATACGCAAAGTCCGCAGATTATTCGCCTCGACGGGGTGATCGACGCAGCCGGTCAGGTCACGGCAAGTTGGCAGGCGTACGACGCCCATCTCGACAATTATTCTTGGACACTTCGCTACCGCACCGATCAAATGACCGACTGGCAGACGGTGACTCCCAATACCGCTGGCCCCGCTTCGCCAACGCTGCTCGTCGGACAAGCAACCTGGCGCGTCGCGCCAGGCACGAAACAGGTCTACTTGCAGGCGTCGGTCCGCGACCGAGCGGGCAACAGCCGCGAACTCGGTGCAGTTGCATCGGCTTCGGCGATACCGCCAGGGCAACTCGTCGGCCAAGGCTACCCACAGCCGACGATCGGCTCGGCCAGTGCCGACGGCGGACCAGCCTTTCCGTCGCCCCAGTTTGGGTTTGCCAGCCGACCTGCGTTACTGCCGAGTTTACCAGCGACTGGCGCAACCAACGATCCGTTCGCCGCCGCCGGCCAAGCGACACTTCCGGCGCTTCCACCCATCGATAGCGGGCCGCAATCGAGCCCGGCCTACTCGCAAGCTGCTCCGCAGTTTGCTCAACCACAGGCTCTCAGCCAACCAGCGACCAGCGGATGGGGCAACTCACTCTCGGCTCCGGCCAGTTCGAGCTGGCCGGTCGATAACACCGCGTCGACTCCTTATAGCAGTTCCACGAACTCTCCTTCGCTTTCTCCTTGGGGTCCGTCGCCATCCGAAAATACCAACGCAAGTTCTGCGACCGGCGGACTGTCGCCGATCGGTGGATCGCAAAGTTCGGTTAACCACTTTGCCAGTCTCTCCAGTGGCGAGCCTCCGCAACTCGCGGCCGCCGCGCCGACAGCCCCCCAGTTCGCTGGCCAAGCCGATCAATATGTCAACGATCTCGAGTTCGAAATCGACTACCAGGTCGATCGCGCCGGCACGTTTGGCGTTTCGCGGGTCGAGCTGTGGGGAACACGCGACGGTGGCCGCAGTTGGCGACGACTGGCGATCGACAGCGATAATGTTTCGCCGATCAGAGCCAGCGTTCCCGAGCCGGGCGACTATGGTTTGCGGATCGTCGTCGAAACGGCTGGCGGACTCGACCCTCGCACACCGCGCCCCGGCGACCGACCCGAGCTCACACTGCGAGTCGACACGGACCGCCCGACGGCACAGCTCATGGACGTGAAGCAAGGAGAAGCTTACTTCGCAGATCATCTGGTCATCACCTGGCAAGCAAGCGATGCCGACCTGTCGGAAACACCCATCTCGCTGAGTTACAGCAGTCGCGCCGGTGGCCCTTGGATTCCGCTGGCCACTGGCCTTGCCAACAGCGGCCGCTATAGCTGGCGGCTCCAGCGTCACTTACCAGGGCAAATCTACATTCGGCTTGAAGCGACCGACCGGGCGGGCAATGTCACCAGTTCGACTACTCCGACGCCAATATCCGTCTCACTGCCAGTCCCAACCGGTTCGCTGCAATCGGTCCGCGGCGTCGGACGCTAGGCAATACGCCGTATTCTCCCTTGAGGCGTAGCCCGTCGGCCACCTACTCACCTACTCACCTACTCACCTACTCACCTACTCACCTACTCACCTACTCACCTACTCACCTACTCACCTACTCACCGCGAACCAATCCTTGCCCAGTGTGTCTCCCAGCAGTTAACCTGCATCGCGAAGGAGACGCCATGTTTCGCAAAATCATCGGAGCCTATCGCGAAGCCTTTGCGGGCGTGCCGGCGGCGGTCTGGATGCTCGCCGGGGTGCTGCTTGTCAGCCGTAGCGGGATGATGGTGCTGCCGTTTCTCACGCTCTATTTAACGCAGGAATGGGAACTGACGGTCGAACGTGCGGGCTGGGTCATCGCGACTTGGAGCACCGCCGGAATTGTCGGCACTTATTGCGGTGGGTGGCTGTGCGGACGCATCGGTGCGATTCGCGTCGTGCTGCTCAGTCTATTGTTGTCGGTGCCCGGTTTTTTGGTGATGCCTCACTGCCCCAGCATTTTGCTGCTGTGTCTGGCGCTCGCCTACCAAGGAGTCGTGATGGAAGCGGGGCGACCGGCGTGCCAGACAGCGGCCACCCTGCTCTGCCCGCCAGAAATGCACGCGAAGTCACTCGCTGTGATGAGAATGGCCCTCAACTTGGGTTTCACGGTGGGACCAACGGTCGGAGGAATCCTTGCGAAGATCGACTTTCATTTGCTGTTCTACGTGAATGCGGCATTCATGTTGCTGGGAGCCTTGATCGGAGCGCTTTGTTTTCAGCCTTGGCGACGAGCACCGCTGCTTTCTGATACCGAAACGACTGTCACCGAAACCAAACCACTTCGCGACAAATTGTTTGTCGGCTACCTGGCACTCCAGTTCTTCGCGGGGCTCATGTTTTTTCAGTTGTTGGCGACGATGCCGCTCGCGTGGCGTGATCGCTATGGGTTCGATGAACCGCTGATCGGAGTGATGTTCGCGATCAACACGATTGTGATTGTGACGCTCGAAATGCTACTGATTCGGGCCATCAATCACATAGCGCCGCTGCGGCTCATCGCGGTTGGAACGGCGCTGGTCGGAGTTGGGTTCGGCATGATGGCGTTCGGCACGTCGCTCGTTTGGGCGGTGGCGACGGTGTTGGTTTGGACGGCAGGCGAGATGCTGGCCGCTCCCTACGGAGCAACGTTCGTCGCCCAGCGTTCGAGCGCTCGCAGTCGTGGAGCCTACATGGGCTACTTCGCCATGTGTTTCTCAGCCGCCAACGTCGCCGCGCCGATCATCGGTACCACGCTCTATGGCATTCATCCCGATTTGCCTTGGTGGTGTTGTTTGGCAATGGGGAGCATCTTGCCGTTCGGGTTCCTGAGGCTGTTATCAGCCCAACAGCGCGAGCAACAGCAGCACGAAATTCGCGGCCGTTCGACTGATTTCAATTCCGAGCTGTCCGAAGCCGTGGCGTAACGCAACGCGTTACGCTACGGTCTTGTGAGTGACTTCGACTCGAAACGGCTTTCGCCATGGCTCGTCGCGGACTCATTCGGCAAAAACGCAAAACGCCTCGGTCGCCCGAACCGCCGATCGAGTGGCCCCGTTTTACCATTGCCTGTCTGCTGGTGTGGATGGTTTTCGTCGCCGTCATCTCGTACACGGTCCACGCCATCGGTGCCTGGACACTGTTGCTCGCTTTTTTGTTTGCCCCGACGATCATTGGTGCTACGGTTGGAGTGATGGATTGGTCGCATCCCGATCAGGCCATGAGGCTCATTCGCTGGCTGCTCTACTCGCTGCTTATTGTTTATGGAGTGGCATCTATTGCATTGCAGTTCTTTTTGCCCGGTGCCGTGTTGTTTGCTCTGGGTGCATTGCCGTTTATACTGGCGGCCTGGGGAGTCCAGTACGCGACGGTCGGTTCGGCATTCGATTGATCGATTTCGCAGGCTATTCAAGTCTTGGCACAAGAGGTTCATGCAATGCTCTATTTATCCGCGCTGCGACTCTGGCAAGTGACGAAAGTTCTCGCCCTACTGTGGGCCGCCTGTTTTTCCGCGCTGGCTATTGCAGCACAGCGGCCCAATGTCTTGCTCGTCATGGTCGACGATCTTGGTTACTCGGACCTTGGCTGCTATGGCTCGGAGATTGAAACTCCTCAT
The DNA here is from genome assembly GCA_041752635.1 of Pirellulales bacterium. GTDB lineage: Bacteria > Planctomycetota > Planctomycetia > Pirellulales > Lacipirellulaceae > JBGSWC01. The sequence goes on from JBGSWC010000190.1 coordinate 7,876, forward strand.
CTCGATCGACTGGCCAGCGAAGGGGTTCGCTTCAGTCAGTTTTACAACACCGCCAAGTGCCACTCGTCGCGAGTGAGTCTGCTCTCGGGGCGATGGTGTCAACAAGCGGGCGATGTGGCGCTGAGTCGTGCTGTAATTATTCCCGAGGTGCTGAAACCGGCCGGTTACTTTACTGCCATGACCGGCAAGTGGCATCTTACACAGCAGCCGACCGACTTTGGCTTCGATCGCTACTTTGGCCACCTGTCGGGGGCCTGCAACTACTTTAACGGCGACAACACTTTTCGGTTGAACGGCGAACTGTGGATGGTGCCCAAATCGGGCTTTTACACGACCGTTGCCGATGTCGATTACGCGATCAAATTCCTCGATGAAGCCCGACAAGGTGATTCTCCCTGGATGCTCTATGTCGCCTTCAACGCACCCCACGCGCCTCTCCAACCTCTCGAAGCTGACTACAAAAAATACCTCGGCAAATACGATATTGGTTGGGATGAAATCCGCGAGGCTCGATTTACCAAGCAACAGCAACTCAAACTATTTCCGCCCGAGCTTCAACCGTCGCCACGCCCCGATCACGTTCCCGCTTGGGAAACGTTGCCTGCAACGACGCGTGAGTGGGAAGCGCGACGGATGGCAGCCTACGCGGGCCTCATCGACCGGGTCGATCAAGAGCTCGGTCGCCTCTTCGCCGATCTCAAGGAGCACGATGAATTCGAAAACACGCTCGTCGTGTTTGTCTCTGACAATGGTGCCTGTCCCTACGATCGTCGCAACGTGGGACGCGATAGCGAACCCTATCTCGCGACCACCTCGTGGAGCGACAGCACCGGCTGGGCGTGGGCACGCAATACTCCCTTTCGTTACTACAAACAGAATCAATTTGAAGGAGGAATCTCGACCCCCGCCATTTTTTATTGGCCGGCCGGGATCACTGTCGACGCAGGCTCGATCGACCACACTCCGGCACACTTGGTCGATATTTTGCCGACCTTCGCCGAAGTAGCCGAAGCCGAACTGCCCGACACGTTCGCCGGTCGCGATCCAAGTCCGCTGGCGGGCGTTTCGTTGGTGCCGCTGCTCAAGGGGGAAGAACTCCTCCAGCGACCACCCATTCATTTGCTGTACGCAACGGACCGTGGACTTCGTGATGGGGATTGGAAAATTGTCAGCTTTAAGAACTCGCCTTGGGAACTTTACAATATGGCAAACGATCGAACCGAACTGAGCGATCTCGCCCAGAAGTTTCCCGCAGTCGTCGAGAAAATGTCGAAACTGTGGACCGACATGGCGACCAACGACTTGCAGACACCTGCACGTCAGCGAAAGCCGGTCTCCACCGAAACATCTCCACACGTTCATCGCGAGTGGTCGAAATACAACCGAGCAGACGCCACCACGACTTCGCGTAGGAATTGAGCACCGACAGTAATTTTGCCTTCACCTTATCGCTTTCGTTCTGACCGTTTTGACCACGAAATGGCCAACACGATTGGAGCGGACAAAACCCCGAATTCTGTCTCTCGCCCAACTCGCAAAAACCACTTGTTTTCCAGTCGATTTCGAGCATGGCCTGGGAATTTCGTACCTGGGTTTTGACTGACCAGTTGGTGACATTTTGGACAAAACCCGTTTGGGGAGTCGAGAGTCGAGTGTGGAGAGGCGAGAGTGAAGAGTCTAGAGGAAAGGGTTGAGGTGTCGGTTGATACCTTCTGGCTTGTATAGCAGTGTTTGTCGAACAGAGTTTCATGCCCCCTTTCTACCACAACGCGCGGCCAATTTCGACAACTATTTTTGGCCGGGTCCCTGAAGGCAAAGCCACAACCGAGGCCCGAAGGGCCGAAACACGATAGCCCAGTGCTAGACCAAGCGAGCATCGCGAGTTTGGTCGCCGCACTGGGTTGGCGATGTGACAAAAACCACCAGCCCTGTAAGGGCGGAACAAAGTCAGTTTTGCCCTTTCAGGGCGTTGTGATCTTGTCGATACAAGTTCCTAGGGCGTCGCCCCAGGCTGTCGTGTGACTGCCCCTTCGGGGCGTTTTGATGCAACTGATCTGCTCGTCTTTGAGGGACACCCGTTCAGGGCTGT
>JBGSWC010000191.1:0-4557 GCA_041752635.1 Pirellulales bacterium
GAAGAAGAAGCCGCGCCCGCCGATGACGGTGGACTCTTCGGTGAAGGCGACCCAATGCCGGCCGACGCTGGTGGCTCGCTGTTTGGTGAAGAAATGGAAGAGGCGGTTCCGGCTGAGGGTGGTTTGTTCGACGATGCCCCCGCCGACGATGCCCCCGCCGACGGTGCCCCCGCCGACGGTGCCCCTGCCGATGATGCGGCTCCGGCTGACGGCACGACCGACGAAGATGGCGGGCTATTTGACTTTGGCCAAGTACTTGGCGAACCGGGCGGCATGGCGAGCGGCGAATTCCGCACCTGGACCGACAATACCGGCTTGCACGAGTGCCAAGGTCGTTTGATCTCGGCCACCGATGGCTATGCGAAATTGCTGAAAGACAATGGCCGCACTAGCACCGTGAAGTTCAGTCGCCTGAGCGACGACGACATCTCGTTCGTCAACCGCCAGGTCGACGCATCGAGCAAGTCGCTCCTCCAGCAAACGGCCGGGCGTTAGTCGCGAAGAACGCAGCCAAGAGATTTAAGCCGCGTGGTGATTATCGATTGCCACGCGGTTTTATCGTTGCCCGACCTATCGATAGCCGACAATCATTGCAAATGGCGATTCCCCTCGCGTCGCCAACCGGGTGCCGGTCGCCCACCGAATCGCCACTCGGCTCCGAACGTGAAGGTGAAGTTATTGAGCGTATTGGTCCCGCCCTGCCCGAAAGCAATGTTGTCGGCCGCCTCGAAGCGAATCGCCATCCAACGCTCTTTTTGGTACTTTAGCCCAATCGCTAGCGGAATCGTGAAGAGCGATGCGCTCGCAGGCATCCCTGTGGTGTCGACATAATCGATGTCGGTCAGACCCAATCCCGCGCGCCAGTAGGGCCGCACGCGGCTGTCGCCCCAGGGGTAGTAGAGCAAGCTGGCGTCGTAAATTGCCAAGTCGTTCGACGCATCTGTCACCGGAGCCGTTTCGTAGTCGAAGCTGGGCGACGACCACGCAACGCGCACCTGTGTGCCCCAATAGTGGTCGAAGTCCCAGCCGAGCTGTGCCGCAACGAGCAGGTCGTTCGCTTTGCCGGTGCCGTCGCCGACATCGTTTGCCATGGCGAGCAACCCGGTCTCCAGTGAAAACTCATAGGGCCGATTGAGCCAGCTTGTCCCGCGAAGCGGATCGCCCAAGCCAATCGCCCGAGGATGAGTGACCGACGTGCGTAAGCTCGGTAGTCCAACGGACGGCAAGTTATGCCGTTGGTCCGACAGGTATTCGCATTCCCCCGGCTGTGGTGGCGGATTCACTTGTTCAGGAAGCGCCGTTGTAATGGTCATGGGAGGCGACTGAGCGCGCACGGCGATCGTAACCAGCAATAAAACCGCGATTGCCAAGAGGTGACGCATTAATTTAGCTTCGTTACCGAACGAGACGAGGCGCGGAGGCTACAAGAATTGCCGCGGCTCTCCAAGGCCATTGCGACGTATCTTGCAAGCGAGCGCCGCTAGCACGCACCACTGGCTTCTGCTCGTGTTGTCTTGTTCTGCCAGCAATGATTTTGGGCGACTCTTTGTTTTGATGCTGCTCGAAATCCGCCAAACCGCCTTCTTTTGCCGCACTTGGTTATCTCGATTATTCCCCGAATACGCAGAAAACTCCACTCTTCCGGGTTTTCTTGAATCCGAGACGGATGCGGCTTCGTAAACCACTTCACAGTACCGACTCAAGCAGGCGTCGGCGACGGATTCGGGTGTGACCGCAATGCGTTGGCGCGGTTCGCCGTTTCAAAATCGTCGTTCACGGTTCACTCCTGCCGTAGGTCGAATCCCCCCGTGTTTCAATTTAACGAGGACACACCATGCGAGTTCATATCTTAGCGGTTGCTGCTGTCACGATTGTCACCATTGGGGCATCGCCTACCACTTCGGCAGAGACCATTTTTGGCGTCACCAACAACGCGGCATTGGTTTCGTTCGATTCGACGGCGCCCAACGCGATTCTATCGAGTTCTTTCGTCAGTGGATTGCAGAGCAATGAGCAACTCTTGGGCATCGACTTTCGTCCGGCGACCGGCCAGTTGTATGGCATCGGTAGTTTCAGCAATCTCTATACGCTCAACACGAGCACCGGCGCAGCGACTCTAGTAGGAGCAGGCAATTTCATGCCGCCGATTAATGGTTCCGCTTTCGGCTTTGACTTCAATCCCGTCATCGACCGAATTCGCCTCGACTCTGATGCCAACAAAAACTTCGTGCTCAACCCCAACGATGGCACCGCGACGGAAGTTACCGACTTGTTCTACGGTCCTGGCGACGATAACGAGGGGACCGACCCCAACGTGATCCACGCCGCCTACACCAATAGCTTCGACGGTGCGACCACCACTCAGCTCTACGGCATCGACTCGGGACTCGACATCTTGGTGACTCAGGCCAATTCGGCGGGCACCCTCGGGACGGTTGGCTCAATCGGTACCGACGTCACTAACACGGGCGGGTTCGACATCTCGGGTGACACCGGTGTGGCATTTGCTGTCGTTGAAGATACATCGATTTCTCGTTCCACGTTTTGGACGATCGACCTGATGACAGGTGTGGGTACTCAAATTGGCGAAGTTGGTGGTGGAAATATTCTGACCGCGCTCGCCGTAGCGCCTGCACCGGTTCCGGAACCAGCGTCGGTCGTGCTGGCTTTGCTCGGAGCCGTCGGCTTGGCGGCAGTTTGTCGCCGCAAGTAACGTCATTCGGCTCGTCGTCTGTGGCGAGCCAAGTCGACGATCCAGCGCAAGAAATCACAACAGCCCGGAGAAAAATTCTCGGGGCTGTTTTTCTTCGCTTGTCGAGCAAACGAAGCGACTTGACGTTACTCGAAAACGCTCGCCGCCCAACTGGGCACACAGCCTTTGGGCGGGACCGACGACGGCAGGGCGATTGGGTGAGGGCAGGCACATTCCATGCTAGAATAGGACCGGCCAGAATTTCGAATGCAGTTTACGCGTATGTGATATTCTCAGCCACAACCGCGTTTACCAACCACTTACCCATTTTGTCAGGCGTTCGATGACAATAAAGCAATTCCTATGCGTCGTGATTCTGGCCGTGATGTTGAACTGGATCTTGCCGCTTGCATGTGCCAGCGCAGACCCAACCGACTCTGGTAAGTCAACACGAGATAGTCCGAATGTCATTCTGATGATGGCCGACGACATTGGATACAACGATCTTTCGGCGTATGGCAGCAAAAAAATTCGCACGCCCGTTCTCGACAAGTTGGCAGCCGATGGCATCAAGCTCACAAGTTTTTACGCCGGAGCTGCTGTCTGCACACCGTCGAGAATGGCTCTGCTGTCGGGAGCCTACCCGGCGCGGATTGGCTGGAAAGGTGGCGTCGTCGGGGCATCGCATCGATCGGTCGCTCGGCATGTCGAACTCGGTATTTACGATTGCCGAAGCGTTCGGCGCGGCAGGCTATCGAACTGCGATCGTTGGCAAGTGGCACATTGGAGCTGGTAAGCTCCGACCGATGCACCAAGGATTCGACGAGTCGTATTACATTCTCCAAAGCAACAACCAAGGTCGCGATGTCTACCGTGATGCAACATTGGTACACGAGAACTACGACAATCGTCGGCTATCGGAGACGTTCACGACCGAAGCGATTCGCGTGATTCGCGAGCAACGCGAAAAGCCGTTTTTCATTTACGTGCCGTTCACCGCGCCACACTTTCCTGCCGAACCGCATCCCGACTGGGAGGGGCGTTCGCAAAATGGCGCATACGGTGACGTTGTCGAAGAACTCGATTACCGGATTGGACAGATTCTCTCCGCAGTCGAGCAAGCGGGAATCGCGGATGAGACGATTGTCTTATTTATCTCCGACAACGGTCCCGAAGGCCAGCAGCGGAGATTCGCAAGCGCCGAGCCGTTTCGCGGAGGGAAATGGTCAGCCTACGAAGGGGGCGCCCGCGTGCCGGCCATCATTCGCTATCCTAGCGTCATTGAGCCGGCGCAAACCAGCGATGCAATCATCTCGGCCATCGATCTATTTCCAACGCTGACGCATGCTTGCGGCATTGAGGTCAATTTACCGGCGGGGGCGCAGAAGCTCGACGGCGTAAACGTCTGGAACACGCTCGTGGGAGTCGATGCACCGCACGCCCGTTCCCATCTGCTGTATTGGCACGGATGGGGTACAGCGACGGCGATTCGTCAGGGACGATGGAAGCTCTATTTCGATAACGACCCTCAGCAAACAGACGGAGTCGATACGACCAACGGTCCGGTGCTGTTCGATTTGCACGACGACGTGGGCGAGACGACAGACATCAGCGCGAGCCATCCTAATAAAGTCAAAGAGCTGCTTCGACTCGCACAACAGGAATTGGCAGACGTCGAGCAGCACCGTTTGCCGCTGGGCACTGCTGAAATCGAGCAGTAATTCGCCCAGCAGCGCTCCACTAGCGCGTCGCGGCTAATGGAGCAATTCCATAATCCTAGGGTCGGCCAGTGAGTCGGCGACGAGCCGGACGCCGCTGTAGTCGTGTCCCGCCGTGTGGGCGCTTGGGACGGCGATCGTGCAGGC
>JBGSWC010000192.1:0-21010 GCA_041752635.1 Pirellulales bacterium
ACCCAGTCGCGGTATTTCCAGACGTTGGGCTTAGGATTGTCGCGCTCGAAGCTGTTGCTTTCGCCAAAGCGAACCACGTCAAGCCAATGCCGCGCCCATTTTTCGCCATAGTGAGGCGATGCCAGCAACTCATCGACGAGACGCTCGTAGGCATCGGGCGATGTGTCGCCCACGAATGCTTCGAGCTGTTCATTCGTTGGTGGCAACCCGATCAGATCGTAGTAGAGCCGGCGACAGAGCGTTCGCTTGTCGGCGGCGGCATTGTGGGGCAGGCCGGCCGCTTCGAGCCGCGCGAGCACGAACGCGTCGATAGGATTGCGAACCCACCCGGGTTCTTTCACCGCGGGAACGGGCGGATTGGTCATCGGCTGAAACGCCCAGTGCCGCTCGTATTCAGCGCCGCTGTTGATCCATTTGCGCAGGATTTCGATTTCTTTTGCCGACAGCGGTTTTCCCTCGGGGGGCATCCGCATCAATTCGTCGGTCGTCGCGATGCGGTTGATCATCTCACTGGCGGCCGCATCGCCCGGCACGATGGCGAACTCGCCCGATGCGAGTTCCCCACGCGAAGATAACTGCTCGTGGAGCGCGAGCCCCGACTCGGATACATCGGGGCCGTGGCACGCAAAACACCGACGGGCCAAAATTGGCTTCACATCGCGCGCGAAACTCACCTCGGTTTCGGTTTGTGCCGAAACTTGAGCGGGCAACCACACCGTGGCCGCGAACAACAGACCCAGCAGCGGGCCAAAGGGGGGGGTACGTAGCAGGAACATCTTCCCCGATTCTAACGCAAATTCCGTTCGCATTTCAAATACAAATGCGACACAGGGGGATTTTCTCGGAAATAGTCGACAAAATCGACGTACGTTTACTGTTAGCGAAACAGACTCTTCGCTATCGATTAAACACGCGTTGGGGGCGATCTCTTTATGTCAAAACACCTGAGAAAACGCAAGTTTGTCGATCGCGACGTCCAGGGACGTCTCGTGGCAGCCGCACTCAAGTACTGGACCATGAGCTTGCTCATAGTGGCCGGGCTATCAATAGTGGGGTGGGTTTTCGTCTATCCCGGCATCGGTACGTTTCTCACATCGAACTCGCCCGGAACAACTTATGTACCGATGTTCGTCGCGGCAATGGTCGTGGCGATACTTATGGTGCCAGTCGCTGTCGTCGACCTCATTCGCCAGAGTCATCGGTTCGCCGGCCCGATAGTGAGGCTTCGACGCGCCATGTCCGAACTTTCGGCAGGGGGCGACCCGGGACCACTCGAATTCCGCGACAACGACTATTGGCACGATTTAGCCGCACAATTCAACGCAGTCCGCGACCATGTAAGAGAGCTACGCGGCGAACAACCACGTCGAACGACCAGCAATGCCGCCGCTACCGCAGAAATCGGTGCGGATTCGCGCCACTTGGCCGATTCTTTCAAAAAATAGCCTGCCAAACAAAAAAACGTAACCTAAGTTTCAAATTGGAGAGGCAAATAAAATTAGGCGTGCCAAACCAACTTTTCGCATCGTGTTGACCGCCACCCAAACGCGATCAATAACCTACCCCTTGGGCAACGGTCTTCGCCGTTACCTCTTTTCTCGAGACGGCTGACACCGGTTGTCGGCAGGAGCATTCGCTATGCAAATGTACTCTCCACGTGTTGCTTGCTACGCTGTTGTTGCTGCGATCTTTGCCATTGGACTCGCTTCGACAATGGCCGCCGATGTGGTCAAGATCGAGGAACATTGGTCTGTGCAAGTCGGTGGTCCCGAACCCGATCGTTGTGCTCCTCAAGTCACCATGGTCATGTCACCAAGTGGCGGCACAAGTGGTGACTATTTCATGACGACGCTCAACCACCACGGGATGCCCGATTTCTGCGCCGGTGGCCTCGAGGTCCAGCACTGGCGCAACGACGACTTTATCGCGTCAAAACAACACGGCAGCAATGAGAAGCTTCATCACGACAACGAGACCATAAGTTGGGTGCAGCGTATGACGCTCCCCCAAGGCAGCACCACGCTCACCTTTGAAGTCGACGGAGGGACGTCAGAAACATGGGGCAATTTTGGAGCGGCCGGACAGTTGCGGGTGCAGACTGAGACGTCGCTCACGCGACTTAACGATTATGAACCAGTCGTCTCACTCACCGAGTCGGGCATTGGCTTCGCTGGCAATCGTGTCGGCTCGCTCACGCTCACAAAACTCGTGTGGTGGACTGACGACGGCGAGCGGCATGAACTCGTCGCGCCGATCGACATCGATACTGATATCGATCCGTAACCTGCCAAGTCCACTGTGCACTCCAACTGCTATTCGCTTGAAATTCATCGGAGCCCGAAATCATGACACACCGACCTAATCATTCACTCCAGCGAGACCGCCGTGGAGCGGTGACCGTGCTGACCGCGCTGCTCTTGGTCGCGCTGCTCGGCATAGTGGCTTTTGCAGTGGACGTTGGCTACGTGCTCTCTTGCAAAGAAGAAATGCAACGGACCGCCGATGCCGCCGCGCTCGCTGCCGCTTGGGACTATGGCAAACAGCTCTCCGACCGCCAATCGGTCAATTACGCGACGACCTCGGCGCGTGGCGTCGCGGCCAACTACGCTGCTTACAACGAAGTCGGCAACAACGGGCCTCAGGTCGACACCAACCCGAACAATATCCCTGGCGGCGGCGTGGTGTTTGGCTACGTAAACGACCTGGGCGGGTCGGCAACGTCGTTCGAGACAAACGATTCAGCACTGTTCAATGCCGTACAAGTTCGTGTTAAACGCGACGCCTCGATTAACGGCCAAGTGCCGCTGTTCTTCGCCAAAATCTTTGGCCGCAGCGGACAGGACCTCAGTGCCGAGGCGACCGCCGCCATCGTTCGCGATGTGTCGGGTTTTCAGATCACGAGCGGTGGCGACAATATCGACCTGCTACCGTTTGCACTCGATCTCAATACCTACAATGCCTGGATCGCTGGAAGCGGCAGCGACAACTGTTGCTTCAACGAAGCGACCGGCACTGTATCGTCGGGCAACGATGGATGGCTCGAAGTTAACCTCTATCCTCAGGGAACCGGCTCGCCCGGCAACCGCGGCACCGTCGACATCGGTGGTTCCAATAACAGCACCAGCGACATCGCTCGTCAAATTCTCGATGGCATCTCGGCTCAGGATTTGATCGATCTTGGTAAGCCACTCGTCTTCGACCAAAACGGCGAACTCACTCTTAACGGCGACACCGGCATCAGCGCCGGTGTCAAAGACGAACTGGCCGCCATCATCGGCCAGCCCCGTGCAATTCCCATCTTTCGCGAAGTCAACGGCCCTGGCAACAACGCCATTTACACAATCGTCAAATGGTGTGGCATTCGTATTGTCGACGTCAAGTTGACCGGTCCCATGAACAAGAAACATGTGACTATTCAGCACGCCCCCATGACAATTAAAGGGGTTGTTCCATCGACCACGGTCGGCACCAGCAGTTATGTTTATTCGCCGGCCGTGTTGCTTAAATAAAGTTTCTCTCGGGCGAAGCCTGCAACGTGTTGGCAAGTTGCAGGCGCACCCGATGTCAGGCCTAACTTTGGTTGGGCTAATCCAATTCCCTAGTGGGGCGCTCCTTACATGTACTCGACTCGTCGTAAATGCTGAACAACCGATCGCCGCGGCGCTGCGGCTGTTGAATTTGCCATTGTGGCACCGCTGCTGTTTATGCTGGTCATCGGCTTCATCGAAATCGGTCGAGGCCTGATGGTCCAGCAAGTTCTAACCAACGCGTCGCGCGTGGGAGCACGCGAAGCGATCACCATTGGAGCTACCAGCCAAGCGGTCACCGACACCGTGACCGCCTACGCCAGCGGCGCATCCGTAGGTAGCGTCAGCGTTTCTTGCAGCCCCAGCCCGACGGCCGCTGCAGCAGGCGACATGGTCTCGGTCAAGGTCTCGGTCAATTACGGCAACGTCAGTTGGCTGCCCGCGCCGTGGTTCATGGGCGACACCACCCTCACAGCCACCAGCGTGATGCGGAAGGAAGGGTTTTAGTCGATCGGTCGTTGGTCGACGGTGAACTTCCACCGACCGTGTTGATTACGCAAACGACTCAGCCGAACGGCGCGATTCAGCACTCGGCTGCCGACAAAACCTTCGCCACTGGTCGGCACCGCTTCGAATCGACTGGCTCCCCTCGTGTCGATGTCGAATACCACCGCGTCGCCTCGCGCATCGGCGATCCAGTATTCGTCGATGCCCGCCTCGTAGTAGGCAGCCATCAACAGTTTCGTGTCTTTACGCGCGGAACTATCGCTGACGACTTCGACCACCAAGTCGGGAGCACCGACGAGCTCGCCCGAGTCATCGGGGTCACTCTTGCTTGGTTTCAGCACGACACGTCCGGAGTTGAATGAGTCGTGCGATACAAAAACCAAGTCCGGTTCCGCTGAAAGCTGAATCGACGACGATACAACGCGCGTCTCGCCAATGCTCACATACCCAAGGTCGTCAAACTCGACTCGGTTCGCAATTGCGCGGAACAACTGTGCTTTCGATTGACCGTGACTGACGAGCATTGGCGGCAGCATATCAATCGCTAACGAGCCGGCTACGTAGTCAATACGGCCCTTTACGGGGAAGTCGTCGCTTTGGGTCCATTCGCGAAACTGCTCGAACGACATGGTCGGCAAGGGGAGCGTAAAAGCCGTGGGGAAATCGCCGGTGATGCTGAGGGTGTGTTCCTTAAGTTTGATTATCGCACACGGGTAGCCGGATTCGCAATAATTCGGAAGCGTTAACGCTCAGTTCCCAAGTGTTGCCACCTCGGCTACAAGTTGCCGCCACTTCGTTATCCGCCAACGAGCGAAAACAGAGCGCCCATTAACGCCAGAAACATCACGAGCACTAAAAATGCGACGAGAATCCAGACGACGACCGACGTTTTGTATCTGATGTGGGGCGTCTGGCGGCGAATTTCCGCGTACTCCTTACTGAGCACGAACTCTCCTTTTTTCGACATCACAAGGTAGAGCCCATAGCCGTTGATAAGGGTGCCAATCGGGAATCCCAATAGCCCAATGGCCAACAACAACATCGCAGGAGTTCTCGCCTGGGGCTTGAGCGCGCGTAGGCCAAGACCAACCCAGAAATACAACACGGTAAATAACCCGGCGAAGAGTGCAATCACTCCACCCGTTGCCATCGCGCTACTTTCCATTTCCCCCGGGTTATTGGAAAGAGCAATGCTGACCGCCATCACTAAATTGACTGTGGCAACGAGTGCGGCAAGAATTCCACCCAACACAAACAGCGACCCAAATCCTTGAATCGACGCTTCATGGTTCAGGTATTCGCGGCGTACCATCTCGGCATCGGTGTCGCCAATGTCGGCGGCGAGTGGCCGACTATCGGTCAGGGGCGAGGCGAAGGGGTTGATTTCATCGGATGAGCCAGACATCGTGCGGAAGCTCTCTTCGCTGGTCGGGTGAGGGGAACACAAAACCTCTTAACGCTTGCCAAATGATACTTCATCATAAACCGTGCCGCAGCACTCTCGCGGTAGCCGGATTCGCAAGAATTAGGTAGCGTTATCGATAGGGCCCAAAGTGTTGCCATTCGGCTCCGCCTTGCACGGCCCTTATTTGACTCTTCTGCGGGTCTCTAGGGGACACGCATCCGACGCAAACTCGACACACCGCCGCAACTTGTTGCCAAAAAAGTAGTTGCGGACGATTGGCGCATCGACATTCTTCGCAATCCGAACCTCGCGAGGTGGCCATTTTTCGTTGTGGAAATCGGCCACGCGGTAGCCTACATTCGGGGGTGCATCGTAGCGATTTTGGCGTGATGGGGTGGTGTCGGTCGTGGGACGGGCACCGGGCAGGATGACTGGGCAATATGACTGGGCAAGCGATGAATTTTGAGCGCCCGAAAGTGACGACAATGAACCTAAATTCCCCGAGTTTTGCACCTCTTGATTGTAGTTGGGCCTATGAATCAAGGAGTCTTGCGATCCGAGCGGGTGCAAAACTCGCCGACTTTTGCACCCCGATCGAATTGTTGGCTGCGCGACTAAATTCAGGGGCCACGCGCACTGCTGGGCAAGCCAGAGGGTGGCACCCGGCGGAAGGCAGCAGGCAGCAGGCAGAGGGCAGCAGGAGCGTCGACTTCGTCGACGCGTCGTTTCGCGCAGCGAAACCGCCCACCGCCCACCGCCCACTGACAACCGACAACCGACAATTTGAAACTCACTCGAACCCTTACGGGCACGGCTCTTGGGTGCTTCGAAAGTCCGCAGAAGAGGGGGCTAAAACAGTTTTGTCAAAAACGTCGCCAACTGGTCGGTCAAAACCCAGGTACGAAATTCGCCCGCGATGTTCGAAATCGACAGCAAAAAAAGTGGTTTTTGCGATTTCGGCGAGAGACACAATGCGGGGTTTTGTCCCCTCCAATCGTGTTGGCGTTATCGTGGACGGAACGGTCAAAACCCCCGGGGCAATACACCCCCGATTCGGGGGGCGTCAGTGAGGTTCACGACTTTCGCCAAGGCCAACAGTCTCTGCGGAGAGCTGAAGCTAAACTCCAACACCACTATCCCTGTTCTACCCCCCCCATTGAGGTTGCCCCACTGCTGCGGGTCGTTCAAAATAATGCTAGCGGAGCAACCCCTTGCCGAGATTGCCCATGGTTCGCTTTTTTCAAGCTGGCAGGGCGACTCTGATTCATCCTATCGAGTGCCGATGACTCGTAAACTCAACTTCCTGCCGACCAAGAAGCAATTCACGCTGTGCGAGCAGCTCGGGGCTGGCACGGTTGGAGTTGTGTTTCGAGCCACCTGTCCTGATCTCGATCATCCGGTCGCAATCAAGCTGCTGCATCCTTCGGTGACCGGCAACAAAGCGATCGTCGACCGCTTTGAACGCGAAATCCAAATCATGGAGCGGCTCAACCATCCTCACATCGTTCACCACTTCGGCGGTGGTCAGATGGATGGCCGACTCTTTTACGCCATGCAACTCCTCAAGCATGGCAATCTCAAACAGCACCTCGAAAACTACGGCGCCTTGCCATGGCCCCAGGCGGCCGCGTTTGGAGTGCAGATCGCGTCGGCACTGCAACATGCTCACAACCACGGAGTCATCCATCGCGACCTTAAGCCGAGCAATCTGTTCTTCGACGACAATGGCGACCTCGTGCTGGGGGACTTCGGTATCGCCCGCGACAGTTACGCCAGTGACATCACCGATCAAGGGATGACCGTCGGCACCTACAGCTACATGTCGCCCGAACAGATTACGGCCGATGGCCACATCTCGGGCAAAGCCGATCTCTATTCGCTAGGGTGCGTGCTGTTCGAAATGCTCGTCGGCAGACCACCTTATCAGGGAGCCAACTTCGCCCAAGTCTGGGAACAGCACATGCACAGCGACCCGCCAAGCGTTCGCGCGGCCGGGGTCGACTGCCCTGAGTGGCTCGACGAGCTGATTCAGAAGTTGCTCGCGAAAAATCCCGACGACCGGCCGTTCAACGCGCGGGCTGTCGAGGGCATGCTGCTACAAAACCTCGTCGACCAATTCGGCGACGAGTCGCGCGAGCTCACCAAACGGCTCAAAAGCCTGCCCGGCGCCGACCTCGGCCGCCCCGAGCCGCGCGTGTGGGTCATCTGGGTGGTGCTGGCCGTGATTGCGTTAGGGCTTGGCCTGACCCAAATCCTTAAGTGAAGGTAGTGTGAAGATTTGGTGAAGATTTGCGATATGTCGCAATTCTTCACATTTTCTTCACATTCTCTCGTTAACTTCGATTCAACTGCATCGGTGGTACGCGCCGGTTCTTGCGTAGAGCAACTCTGTTTTTCACTTTTTCTTGAAGGATGTGAACTAATGATGATGCGAAATTTGTTGGCAAGCCTGTTGGCTTGCGGTCTGTTGGCGAGTGCAGCTAGTGCTGTCCCTGTTTTCAAGATCACTGAAGCCTATACAGGCCTTAGTGGCGGAGATGGAACGGAAGATTGGTTCGAAGTGACAAATTTCGGCACCATGGTCGGTGACACTTCGACGTTGGTATATGACGACGTAAATCCAACATTGGCGGGTGGCGGAATTCTCGATTCGTTCATGCTGGCGCCCGGCGAATCGGCCGTCTTTTTGATTTCTTCGGAGCTGGGCTCTGTGACAACATTTGAGTCGATTTGGGGTAGCATTCCTCGCATTGGCCTAACTAATGGTGGCGGCAACCTGGGGCAGGGGGGCGACGAAGTCAATTTGCTCGATTTCGACGGGAATCTTGTCGATCAACTGGCCTACACAAGCAGCGGCGACCTCGCCACATTCGACCGTTCATCGGGCACAGGCAACCCGACCTCGTTGTTGTCAGTGGTTGGTGTCAATGGAGCCTATGAATCGAACCCATTCGTCAATGACACTGATACCGGTGCGACAGTGACGCTTGTTGGTTCGCCTGGCAGTGCCGTTCCCGAACCATCAACTATTATGCTGGCCATTCTTGGGTTGACGACGACTGGCGTGTTGATTCGTCGCAAGTAATCGCAATCGCTTCGCTTGAATTTCTGCGCGTCGTGCATCGTTTGATCCACGACGCGTTTTGTTATTACACCAAAGGGATTTTCCACATGATTCAGTTAGTTCTTCGCTGCTGCGCCGTTTTGACTTTAGCCCTCGGTTGCCTTGCCGATTCTCGAGCCGCCCAATTCGTGTTTGGTCAAAACGCGAACGGGCTGACAGGACAAAGTAGTCCGACTTCCGTCACCGACAGTGGCGTGACCCTGTCGGTCGCGAGCAACGTTGCGGGCGCAACGTTCAACGAAACGGGAAAGGGACTGGGACTCGATTCCCGACTAGCAACGCCCAATAATCTCGTCGAGACAAGCAATTTCGGCGGGGCCGATAGACTGAATCTGCAAGAACTTGTTGGCGATCTCGCTCAATTTGGCGAATCGACAACATTCTTCGGCGAGTCACTTAGCTTTTCGTTCGATCGCGCCGGCACGATCAACGAGTTGTATTTTGATGGTGTTAAGGACGAAAGCTTCGAGTTTTTTCGTCTTGAGACGCCAAACGGTCAAGTCTATTCGTTCTTTGACGCAGAGATTGGATTACGAATCTCTGATGTCGCATTGATCGATGAACCCAATCTCACGTTGCTGAATGCGGCAGTGATTAGCAACGACGACGACGTTCGCGGGCTGTCGATCCCGTTTGCCGCGGGCGACGCGTTCCGCTTGGTCTATGGCGAGTTCATCGTGCCAAGTGATTTACTCCGACCAACTGCCCGCCAAACCGCCGGCAACGGTGCTCGCTGGGAAGGGGTTGGTGTTACAACGGTCCCCGAACCCTCGTCCATCGCGATCGTCGTTGTGGCAACGTTCGTGTTCGCGGGCAGAATCGCCGTCAATCGCCGCTAGCAGCCCGGACAGGCACGCCATACTTGCCGATCGTATTGCTGCTGATATCGATGTCGATCACGTTTTCACCAGTTGGCTCGACGGTCTTGCGATCGGGGACTGAGTACCGCTCGAATTTCGCGTCGGGCGGAATCTTTCCATCGCCAAGGCGGGGGTTGTAGGAATACACAGTCACCCAGTGTTCGCCCACCACGGCACCGTCGGTCGCGGAGTCGGTTCCCAGTTCAAAAGTGCCATCCTCACGAATGAGCGAGAATCCCGATTTGCCTGAAATTGATTCGCCAGGCGTCGGTATGGGAGCGAAGCGGATTTGGCCACCAGGCATGGCTTTTCCATCGATCGTCACTTTGCCTCGTACCGGCGCGATGTCGAATTCTGAACTGCCGCAACCGCTGACGAATACGAGCAGGACAAGAGACGCTACGGTCCGCGAAGATACAGAATTGTTGTGAAATAGCATGACGCCGCCTCGCACCTTAAAATCGTGGCTTAGAAGTCGTTGATAATTTGGCCATCGATTCGATCGCCGAGGTTCTGGAAGACACGCAAGTCAAGACTTTCATTCAAAAAGTGAACCGAACCGTCGACGAAAGCAACCTGAGCGCCGGTGGGATGCCAACTGAAGACGCAATCGTCGGCACCAAGGGGAAGTCGGTCGAGTTGATCCTGTGCGAGTGGAAAATTCCGCGCACCGCTGATGTTGCAGTTGATCGCTTCTTCGGTCTTGAAGAGTGTCGATTCGTCGTTATTCCAGGCCGCGCCGACCCAGGTGGGATAGGTTTCAAGGTTGACCACATAAGCCGACTCGCCGACCGCGATTGTGTGGGTCGTACCGTCGAGCACGTCCTTGATGCGGATTTTGCTGAACGCCTTTTTGTCGACGGGATCGATCGTTCCATCACCGTCGACATCGCGTGGCTGGCAACCACCGAGTCGGGCCCCTTCTTGGGTTCGCCAGAACATGCCGCGATCACAATAGCCGCGTGAGGCCTTGTAGTGTGCGACGCCGTATCCTGAGTTGGGGAATGGACCTGTTCCGCCGTTAAAACTTTCCGGAATGTTGGTACCGAGATCGGTTGCTGGGCAGAGGAACGTGTCGATCACTGCATTGCCACCGGGAAATGGTGCGAGTCCCGAGTTGTAGGCTTCGCGAAAAATGCCTCCGTTCGCCCAGGGGTCGCCGTTGTAGAATCCGGCCATCCCGCCTTTACCAACGCCACTGTTTTGCAGTTGATTGTACACGTTCTGTTGCTCGATATAGGGCAGAATCTTGGTGCCCCATCCCAAACCATCTTGATCGTACCGACCACTGAGGTCGGAGTAGACGCCGCGAGGAAATTGCTTCTGTGTATCGTGAAAATTTAGCAGCCCCAGCGCCAATTGCTTCAAATTATTCGCACAAGCCACACGTCTGGCCGCTTCGCGTGCTGATTGCACAGCGGGCAATAACAGCGCGACCAGAATCCCGATGATGGCAATGACAACCAACAATTCGACGAGCGTAAAAGCCTGCCTTTTAGTGGGACGTTCACCGAAAAGTAATGTGGGGTAGCGTAGCTTGAGCTTCATGTTTGGGACTCGATTCAACTTCGGATTTCGACTCGACGATTCGTCGATGTTAGGTTGTTAATGCACCGTTGTGAAGTCGCCGAATCGATATATCAAATCTTCACACAATCTTAACATTCGCATGGTCTACTTATGACTCGGCGCGGCCCGCGCAATCTCGGATTAGCACTCACTGAGGACGACTTCTTTCATGGCTCAATTGTCTTTTTGTCCCTGCGAATTTATCTGCAAATTACGAACGGTCATGCTGCTGGCCACCATCGCGGTGAGCGGATCGGCGCAAGGACAGCTCTACATCAACGAACTTTTTTTTGATCCCCCAGGTGCCGGCGACGCACGATACGAATATGTCGAGTTACGCGGAGAACCCAATGCCCCGCTGGACGACTATTACCTGATCTTCATCGAGAACGAAGACAACGCGGCGTTCAACGGACCCGCCGGCCAGATCGATCACATTTTCGATTTGGGTATTCATTCACTGGGCAGCAACGGATTTATCACGTTTCGACAGAAGAACCCATTTGCTGCTTACCCGGTCAACCCCGCGGCCAACAACCTAGCGAACTCGGGCAGCGGTTCGGGCTTTGGCTCTGGTCCCACAAGCTCCATCGGATCGACCGATTCGGGCTCGGGTGTCGACCCCACGCTCGGGCAAATTGAAAATGGTGGCTTCACGGCAGCCATCATTCGTAACGTCTCGGGTAGTGCTCCTGTCATCGACTTCGATCTCGATGTTGGCAATAACGGGCTCGATATTACGCCCGAAGCGAACGACGGTTGGTGGGGGCAAATCGGGTGGGAATTGATCGACGCAGTGGGAGTCCATTCTGAGTTTGAGTCAGACTTTGGGCGGCTCTACGCGCCCGTCAACTTTGGCTTTGACCAGCCCGTTCCCTTTGGCACCGCGCCTCGCGTGCCCGACGGTGCTGAGTATGTTGCCGTTGGATTTGAGATCGAGTTCGCCGCCCGCTGGGGCAATTCTACCGGACAGACCTCAGACGACTGGCACATCACGAATGTCACCGACAACGCAGCTTCGGGCTTCATCGGCCCGAATGACTTTCGCCAATCGCGTCCCGACCCACACGCTTTCGACGACATGGACCCATCGACGCCACCAGAACAAAACGGTACTTCGGAATCGTCCAAAGGTGTGCTTTACGGTACGCCGTTGACCACCACGCTGGGTGGGCCGAACTACATTACAGGCGACTTCAATGGCGATGGGTACGTTGATGCGGCCGACTATACAGTTTGGCGTGATTCGCTCGGCATGGTTGGCACGAGCACGAATTTGCTCGCCGCCGATGCGAACCTCGACTACGTCGTCGATGGTGCTGACTATTTAATCTGGCGGAGCAACTTCGGTGCGCCGGTTACCGCGGCGTCGGGCAGTGGTTCGCTCGGTGGGGGAAATACCGCGACCGTCCCCGAACCATCGTCGTTAGCCATTCTGGCCCTCGCACTGATTGCCGGATTAGCGAAGACCACCACCGCCCGGCGGCTTTAGAAATGCTTCGGCCGTCGTGTCACCAGTAAAAACGGTCCAAACCCGAGCTTGTTGTCTCAGCGACTTGATGAACTCTTCGGTCTGTTTGGCACCCCGTTCGCTTTTGATCTCGGCACGCAGGTCGTCTTGCACTTCGTCGAACGGTGTGCGGCCGGCCTGCTCGCGTTCCAATACTCTCACGATGTGATAACCCAACTCGCTTTCGAGAATGGGGCTCATCGTACCAACCGGCAGCGAGAACAAGGCGGCATCGATCTGCTGGTCGCGGAGCGCGCCGGCCGAAGTCCAGTCGTGAACGCCTCCCTTAGCGGCGGTGAACCCTTCGGACTTTTGCTTCGCGACTTCGGTGAAAACTGGCTCAGGCTTTCCGGCGGCTGCCTGATACTGGGGCCACACCTGGTTGCCCAGTTCGGCAACCGCGTTGCGAGCGGCTTGGCCACTGGGGTAACTCGAGAACTTGACCATCAGTTCTTCCCACTTTACTCGCGCTGGTCTGTCGTACTGCTCGGCGTTCGCGAAATAACGAGCAATCAAGTCGGCGTGATTGGGCTCGGCGACATTGACTTTTTGCTGAATCCATTGGCTGGCGATGGCCCGTTCTTGAAACGCCGTGCGACGTTCGCCCAACGTGGTTCCAAGGGCAACGAGTTGACGTGATAGCTCATCGGTCGTCTCGACGCCGAGCATTTCTCTCAACTTCGGAATCTCACCTTCCTCGAAAGGACCAGCGAGGTTTTCCTCGATCGATTTCATGTCGGCTCGACCAGCCGTCTCGCGGACGAAATCGCCGTAAATCAGTTTCAGGTCGAGCAGCCCCGCTAACTGATTTTGCATCAGCATCTTGCGGACTTCGTCGATTTTTTCAGGCGGAATTTTATCTTTGTTGTCTTCAATAATGAGGTTGGCCTGCCACAACACTTCGCTCGCCAGCACCGCACGTCCGTTGATGCGGGCGATGATCTGGCAATTCTGTACCGGTTGCAACTCGCCGCCCGACGATGGGGCCCACGGCTGGGCAGCTGCAGGGCCCGCTAGGGAAAAGAGAATCAGGCTAATCGCGAGCAATCGTTGCACGATCTGCTTCTACCGAGATAAGGTTTGAAAAGTATGACGTTGGCTGTCGCGGCGGGGGGATACTAGGCCGCTACCTCACTCGGCTGCAAGAGCGCTTTTACGTCGGCAAGCAATTCGTCGCTGCTAGCATGGGGGTTGGTAAGCACAAGGTAGGCGGTATGCCGATCGGCGATGCGTAGCTTTCCCCCTGAACGCTCGACGAGCGTCGCGATTTCTCGCCGACTGGTGTAGGTGAGAACCGCATAACGATCTTCGCGATGCACCGTGCTGATACCCCACCGATGCGCCCAAATTCGCAACCGCGCACGTTCGAGCAAGCTATCGACGACCGCTGGCAACGGGCCAAAGCGGTCGACCAGCTCGGCTCCAAACTCTTCGACCCGTGTCATCTCGGTCAGCTTCGCCAGTCGGCGATAGAGGTCGATCTTCGTCCGCATGTCTGCGACATAACTCGTTGGTAGATAAGCCTTGCCCGGCAGATCGATGTTCACATCGATCGAGTCGGCCGGCGGCAGTTGCTTGAGCTGTCGCACAGCCCGCTCCAGTAACTGGCAATACATCTCGTAGCCAACCATCGCAATATGGCCGCTTTGCTGGGTGCCTAGTAAATTTCCTGCGCCGCGAAGTTCGAGGTCGCGCATCGCCAGCGAAAAACCAGCTCCCATGTGGCTGAACTCTTCGATCGCCCGCAGCCGCCGTGCGGCATCGCCCGAGAGGTGCTTTCCCTCGTCGACCAGCAGATAGCAATAAGCCCGGTGCTTATACCGACCGACGCGGCCACGAAGTTGATGCAAATCGGCGAGTCCATAACGATCGGCATCGTCGATGAACATCGTGTTGGCGTTAGGGATGTCGAGACCACTTTCGATGATGGTCGTCGCCAGCAGAATGTCGCATTCGTGGCGGACGAATTGCGTCATCACCTGTTCGAGTTCCCCCTCGCGCATTTGCCCGTGACCGATGGCGATGCGCGCTTCGGGCACAATCTGCGACAGCCTGTGGGCGATCTTCTCGATATCGCGAACGCGGTTATGCACGAAGTACGCTTGTCCTCCGCGGTTTAGCTCTCGCAACAGCGCGTGGCGAACGAGCTCTTCGTTAAACCGCGTGACACGTGTCTCGACTGCCAAGCGGTCGGCCGGCGGTGTTTCGAGATTCGAAATGCTCCGCACTCCGAGCAGTGCCATGTGCAGCGTCCGCGGAATGGGCGTCGCCGTCAGCGTCAGCACATCGACGACGCTCCGCAGTGCTTTGAGCCGCTCTTTAATTTCGACTCCGAAGCGTTGCTCCTCGTCAATAATCAACAGCCCCAGATTGGTAAACTGCACATCCTGTGAAGCGAGCCGGTGGGTGCCAACCAAAATGTCGACAATTCCCTCGCGGGCTTGTTCGATGAGCTGCCGCTGCTGTTTTGCAGTTGCAAAGCGACTCAAGCATCCAATCGAAAAAGGAAACTCGGCCATGCGCTCGCGAAACGATCGGGCGTGTTGCTCAGCGAGAACGGTCGTCGGTACCAGCACGGCGACTTGATAGCCGGCGTCGATCGCTTTAAATGCCGCCCGCATCGCCACTTCGGTTTTGCCAAAACCAACGTCGCCACACAACAGCCGGTCCATCGACCGAGTGGTTGTCATGTCGGCCTTGATGTCGGCAATGGCTTGCACTTGGTCGGGTGTCTCTTGATAGGGGAACGACGCGTCGAATTCACTCTGCCAAGGTGTGTCGTCGGGAAAGCGAATGCCGGGCCGGGCATCGCGTCGTGCGGCCAGTTCCAACATTTCGGCGGCGAGATCGTGTACCGCCTGTTCGGCGGCTTGCTTTTGTCGGACCCAACTCTTGCCGCCAATCTTCGCGAGCGGCGGTCGCGTCTTCTTGCCGCCGACGTATTTCTGTACCAGCTCAATACGAAAACTCGGTACATAGATCCGCGTGCCGCCATCGTATTCGAGTTCGAGGTACTCCTCGGCGCGGCCTTCTTTTTCGAGCAGCTTGAGCCCGCGATAGCGACCAATGCCGTGCGAGACGTGGACGATGAGATCGCCCTTGCGCAGTTCCAAGAAGCTGTCGATTGCCCGTGACTGATAGCGACGACTCGTGCGGCCCACGTCGTGACGCTGAAACAACTCGCTCGCACCCAGAAACACTGTTTTCACATCGACAAAGCGGAAACCTTCGTGTAGCCGGCCTTCGATGTATTCGATCTGCCGGTGTTCGTCGAGGCGAGAACCGGCGAACAACTCTTTGAGCCGTTCGATCTCGGCGGTTGTTTCGCAAACGAGTTTCACTTGGTGGTCTTCGGCCACGGCCACCAATTCGTCGCGGACCTTCGCTAAGTTGCCGCTGAATCGCTCGACCGACTCGAAGCCCAGATGCCCTGCGATGTCGTAGGAACTCGCCGGCAACGCCGACGCGGCAATCGAGGGAAATTCGTAAACCTCCGCAAGCGTTGTGCGGATGCTGTGCAGCCGGTCGGCTTGGTCTTGCCGCTCGTGATAGAACCGCCCCTCTTCTTGCAAGTCGGCCGGTTCGATGAGCAGCATCCACGTCGACCGATCGAGATAGCCGGTCACGTGCGCCCGATGCCGAGCGTCTTTTGGAAAGAAAGTGACGTCGATTCTGTCGAGTGTCGCCAAACTTCGCTGGGTGGCGACGTCGAACTGTCGGATCGATTCGATCTCGTCGCCGAACCATTCAATCCGCACCGGATGCTGCGCATCGGGCGGAAACAAATCGAGCAGGCCGCCACGAATGGCAAACTCCCCCGGCAGCTCGACTGCTGTTGTCGCATGGCAACCACGCTCCGCGAGCGACTGCGCTAACGCTTCGCGGTCGAGCGAATCGCCCACTGTTAGCCACTCTGTCGCCGACGCCAGGTCGTCGAGGCTCGAAACCGGTTGCATGAGCGCTTGGATTGAAGTGACGACGATTTGCGGTATCGCTCGTTTTCCCTGAGGGGAGAGGTCGGGTGAGGGGCAACCGGCAGCAAGTTGCTTGAGCAGTCGCAGCCGATCGCCTTCGAGTCCGTCGGCAACTACCCGATCGGGATCCATGTTCTCAAGCGCCGGAAAAACCGCCACCGGCGCATCGCAGAACAATCGCAAGTCGTCGACCAGCGAATCGATCATCGCCGGCCGAGGCGTTACGACGACTAGCATCGAAGGGGCATGCCGTGCAATTGCGGCCGCTACGAGCGCGCACGAACTTCCCCACACTCCGCCAAGAGTGCCGCTGTTGCCGGAGTTCAGACTTTCGACCACGGTCCGAAAGTCACCCACCGACTCAAGTTGTGCCGCGAACGGAGCCAACACGCCCGTGTTAGCCGCTTCGCTGGCAGAGGAAACTGCCATATTACGCGATTTTATCCGCAGCCGACGAGTCGGCTAGGGAGCACCGGGAACCTATCTTTAGCCATCATCGTGACGGACACACATTCATGGCCGTTGTCCCCCATGGCCCAAGTTGTGAAAAAATGGGACAGGATTGCAGGATTGGCCGGATCGACGGGATGAGTGAGTGGATCGCTCTCGCCTATCCAGTAAATCCTGCCGAACCTGCGATCCGGTCAAAGGATGTGTAGCGCGTCACCACGGCAAATGAACTCGCGTCTGTCGGTCGTTATGCTCACCCCGGCTCGTCCCGAGCCTCATTCGATCGCAGCCCCAAATTCCCATAGCGGTGATACTGGTGACTCACCGATTGCTCGCGGACATACCACAATAGTTCGAGCCGGCCGTGGCCGCTCACCGGTGCGTCGGCGATGTAGACGAGGGCATCGGCGGCCGCTTTGCGCATGATCGTCGGTACGCGATCGGGTGCGGCGTAGCGAACGCGCTCGATAACGCCTTCGCGGATGAGCGTCGCTAGTTCGTCGTCGGTTTCTGTGACGAACTCGATGTCGCCCGCCCACGCTTCGGTTAATTCGTCGAGGCGATCGACGTAGCTTGCCGCGTCGCCACGCAAGCCGGGCGTGGAGCTGACCGTTACGCGCGACCCGACCACACGGGCGGCCGCCACACGAGCGACTATGTCGAACCAATTGTCACTATCTTCGATGCGAATTTGTATCTGTTCGAGTGGCAAATAACGGCGATGGTTATCTTCGCCGATCAGCCGAAAGTGATCGTGCTCGACGAGAAATTCCTCACGGGCATAGCGATCGTAACTGGCAAGTGCCGCGACAAGCTCGCCGTCGCTGGCAATGTCGGCGTGCATGGCCAGCGAAGCGAGCGTTTCGTGCGCAATCTGTTC
The DNA here is from genome assembly GCA_041752635.1 of Pirellulales bacterium. Classification (GTDB taxonomy): domain Bacteria; phylum Planctomycetota; class Planctomycetia; order Pirellulales; family Lacipirellulaceae; genus JBGSWC01. Next base: position 17,807 of record JBGSWC010000192.1, read on the forward strand.
ACCAATCGTTTCGGCGTCGACTCCTTCGATGGCCATGAACTGGGCGACGTAGTTTGGTCCCCCCGCTTTAATGCCCGGGCCAACGTTGCTTTTGCCCATGCCGCCGAACGGTTGGCGAAGGACGATCGCGCCGGTGGTGCCGCGATTGATGTAGAGATTGCCGGCGCGGATACCCCGTTTCCACTGGTCAATTTCACGGTCGTCGAGGCTTTCGATTCCCGAAGTCAGTCCAAAGCCGGTTGCGTTCACGAGGTCGATCGCCTCGGCAAGGTTCTTGAATTTCATTACGCCCAATAGCGGGCCAAAGAATTCAGTGCAATGAGTGAACGAGTCGGGGGCGACGTCCCACTTCACACCGGGCGACACAAGCGCACGATTACCGCCCAATCCGAGCTTTGGCATCACGGCCCAAGTTTCGCCCGGTTCGAGTTCCTTGAGGCTCCGTTCGAGTTCGCCGGTGGGAGGACGGATCAGCGGGGCCATTTTGGATTGCAGCTCCCACGCCGAACCGACGGCAATGCTCTCGACTGCGTCGATGAGTGTCGCTTTGAATTTGGGGTCGTCAAAGACTTCTTCTTCGAGCAACAACAGACTCGTGGCCGAACACTTCTGGCCGCCGTGGCCGAAGGCACTATGAATCACATTCTTGATCGCAAGGTCACGGTCGGCCATGGCCGTGACGATCGTCGCGTTCTTGCCGCCGGTTTCGGCGAAGAGGGTCATGTCGGGTCGCGTCGCAAGCATCCGCTCGGCCGTTTCGGTGCCGCCGGTGAGAATAACGGCGTCGACATCGGCGTGCGAGACCAAGTGCTGTCCGCCCGTCGCACCACTACAAGGCACGAACTGCAAGGCCGACCTCGGCACGCCCGCATTCCAAAAGCATTCGCACATTTGGTAAGCGATCATCACGGTGTCGCTGGCTGGTTTGAGTAGCACGGTGTTGCCGGCAGCCAGCGCTGCCGCGATGCCACCACACGGTATCGCCAGCGGGAAGTTCCAGGGACTCACCACAGCGACCACACCCTTGCCAGCGACCGCGAGGCCCGGCCGCTCGCTCCACCAGCGGGCCGTTTGTCCATAGAAACGACAAAAGTCAATCGCTTCGCTCACTTCGGGATCGCTTTCGGTGAGCAATTTGCCCCCCTCGGCAAGCATTGCACCGAGCAGGTCGCCCCGCCGGCGAGAGAGTTCGTTGGCGACCTCATGCAAAACTTCGCTCCGCTGGGCGTAACTTCGGGTACGCCAGCCATCGGCATCGTCTTTCGACGCGGCGATGGCACTGTCGACATCGCCGATGGTTGCCTGTCGATATCGCGCAACGACAGTTTCGGGCCTCGAAGGATCGGTCGACGTCTTTACTTCGCGGTCGTCCCAAATCGCTTCGCCCGCAATGACGAGCGGCACATCGCCAGCGCTCGCGCCGTGTCGTGGTTGCCACGTTGCGACGATATCTTTCGCCCATTCGCCATTGGGCGGCAGCGACCAATCAGTATCGGGCTCACCAACGAATTCCTGCCAAGGCGAGTTATCGTACGCGCGCGTCGCGGCCGGCTCTCGCCGGTCTTGAGTGCGGCGCGGGGCGTCGCTCACCGACTTAATCCGCGCTTCGGATTCACAAAATTGCTGTTCGAGTCGCTGCCAATCGTCGCTGCCGACGATGATGTTAAAGGCGTGGCGAAGGAAATTGTCGGGCCCCGTGTTTTCGTCGAGCCTGCGCACAAGGTAGCCAATCGCGCTGGTGAAGTCGTCGCGATAGCAGGCGGGGGCGTAGAGCAACACGTTCTGCGACAACTCGAACAGCGCCCGACGTTGATGGTTGGCCATCCCCTCGAGCATCTCGAATTGCACCCGGTCGAGCACTCCATGCCGCGCGGCGACGACGAGTCCGTAGGCGAGTGAAAACAAATTGTGCGAAGCGACACCGAGCCGCACGGCATCGAGGTTCTCAGGCTTCATCGCTTCTTGCAACATTCGCAGATAATTGGCGTCGGTTTCGACTTTTGTTTTGTAGGGAGCCTGGGGCCAGCCTTTGATGCTCGCCTCGACCCGCTCGGCTTCCATGTTGGCCCCTTTGACGATGCGAATTGTGATTGGCGAACGGCCCGCGGCAACACGGGTTCGAGCCCATTCGTGCAATTCTTTCTGCACACGATGCGAATCGGGGACGTAAGCTTGCAGCGCAATCCCCGCGCGGGCCTGTTCGAGACCGGGCCGATCGAGTGCCGCGCGAAAAGCAGCAGCCGTGAGATCCATGTCGCGATATTCTTCCATGTCGAGGTAGACGAACTTCGAGACTTCAACACCATCGTGCCTGACGAAGCGGCCACGCGTAGCGGCGCGGAACAATAACTCGATGCGGTCGCTCAAGACATCGATCGTGTGGTGCCGTGCGAGGGGCCAAATCTGTGAATAGATTGTCGAAATCTTCACGCTAATGACTTCGATCTCGGGGCGCTGCAGCACCTGCAAATAGGATTCGAGCCGTCGCCTCGCATCGCGCTCGCCCAACAGCGCTTCGCCCAGGTGATTGACATTCATCCGCACCCCCTCGGCACGCCGGGCGTCGAGGTGTTCGCGCAAGTGCTCGCGCTCGGCCGGCAGAATCACGTTGGCCGTCTCGTGCTGCATCTTCTCTTTCACCAGCGGCATGGCAACGCCGGGCAGATAGCTGCCAAAACTCTGGAACCCTCGCAGCAATGTGCGGTCGAGTGGGCTAAAGAATCGCGGGACGCCCTGTACATCGAGAATATGAATGAACTGGTCGGCCGAACGGGCCGCTGTGGTCGAGCGGAACGTCTGATCGGTCATTTGCATGAGCGTGGCCTTGTCGGCCGGATTTTGGATCATCCGATCGAGCTCGGCCTGCTGTCGTTTTTCGGCCGGCGTTTGTAATTCTCGCGCGCGGTCTTGCAGTTTGCGAGCCAGATACAGGGCTGCCTGCACGTCTTCGCTCTGGGGGAGCGAGTCGTCGAACGTGTAACCGGCAAGCAGCTTTTCGACTTGCGTGCGAACTAATTCGGCAACGGGAGCAGAGAGTGTAGGAGACATCAAAAGCGCCTAGCAGTGTGCAATTTCCAACTGCTAAAAGTGTAGCCGCATTCACAAGAATTCGGGAACCGCGAGAGGACGCGCCAACGTATTGCCAATTCGGCTACATCACTTAACGGCCGCCGGCGGCCGCCGGTGGCGGGCCGCCGCGATGCG
>JBGSWC010000193.1:0-8283 GCA_041752635.1 Pirellulales bacterium
CGCCCGGATCGACTCGGCGGATGGGCACCTGACCGGCCGTGACCTGCTCGATCACTCGGCGACGCGTCGCGCGATCGCTGGCCACCACTGCATAGCCATCCATCATCGCCTTGTTATGCGGTGGCGAATCGATGTCGCTGCGAACATCTTCGGCCAACACACACCCTGCCGCGACAGTGAGACTCACCTCGACTACCGGCAGCGGGCGGGCGACCGAATCAATCGCGGCAAGTGCTTCGTCGACCGTAATCATGAGATTGCCAAGAACCGTCGCAACAAATCGTGACCAGCGAACGTTAAGAAACTTTCAGGATGAAATTGTACGCCGAACAGTGGCAGTTCGCGATGTTCGATCGCCATGATTTCGCGACCGCCATGTGGTTCCTCGCTCCAGGCATTGGCGATGAGACAATCGGGCAACGTCTCGGGGGCGATCACCAGACTGTGATACCGGGTTGCTTGAAACGGATTTTCAAGCCCTTCGAGCAAGCGACCGCCATCGTAATGAATCTGGTCGGTTTTGCCGTGCATCAGGTTCTTCGCCCGCACGATCTTGCCGCCGAGCGCCTGGCCGATCGACTGATGTCCGAGACAGACACCCAGAATCGGAAACTTGCCGGCCAGCCGCGTGATGCATTCGACGCTCACGCCGGCCTCGTTGGGTGTGCAAGGTCCGGGCGAAACGATGAGCCGATCAGGCTTCCGCTCGAAAATTTCGTCGACCGTCAACTCGTCGTTCCGCACGACCTCGATGTCGAGCGTGGGGTCGATTTCACCCAATCGCTGGACGAGGTTGTAGGTAAAGGAGTCGTAGTTATCGATAACAAGAATCACAGCAAGTTGTTCGCCACAGGAATGGGATCGGTCAATGAATCAAAGATAACTCGCAAATTGCGCCAGCGTTAGCCGACAAGCTACGCCTTGTCGCTCGAGGAGCCGTGTAGCCACCGTCGCCAGACGGTGGACCGGCCGACCAACGGCCACATCCGCGGCGCGTGCCACTGCCTGGCTTGCCCAACAGTGCGCCTTGCCAGGGATTTTTGTCGCGCTGTGCAAAAACGCAATCGAGGTGCAAAAACCGCCGACTTTTGCACCTAGGCCGTCCCGAAAACCACTTGATCCAAAGGCCCAAACGAAACGGGCAGGTGCATAAATCGAAGAATTTAAGTTCATTGACGTCACTTTCGGCGGTGCAAAATTCATTCAAAGCTCGACCGTGCCGAGTGCCAACTTCTGGCTTGTCCACGAGCGCGCATCGAACACAGTTTCGCGTTCACACTTTCTATCACACCGCGCGGCCGATTTCGACAACGATTTTTGGCCATACGGAATCTCCCAGCGCGGGTGCCATTGCCACATCGGGCAACAGGATGGCAATGTGGGTCACAGGGCAATCGCGCGTGCCATCTCTCGAGATCCAATCTCCGGGCAACCGGCGACAACCATTCGCGCCGCCGGTCGTCATTCACGATGGGAGACCGATACCCATCGACGGCGGATTAGTAATCCGCCGGAGGCGACAAGTAGCAGCAGCCATGATGCTGGCTCGGGAACCGCCGGGGCATTGGCCGGAGCGGAAGTGAGGCTGGCGAGCGACAACCCGAAGTTGTCTCGCCACACAATGTAGTCTTCTGTGGTGACGTTGCCGTCGCCGTTTCCGTCACCCAATTGATAGGGCTGTAGCCCAGTGGCTCCCAGGCTATCGCGCCATACAGTGTAGTCGGCAGCGTCGACGACTCCGTCGTTGTTGTAGTCACCGCTTAGTGGTGTAATCATCACTGTTAGCGTGGAATTGGAAAGAGAGACGACGTTTTGCCCAACGATGGGCGGGCTATTGAACTTAAAGTTAAACGCCGAACCATCTGCTAGGGTGCCGGAGAGGACGGCCCCGCTCCCGGGGTTAATCTCGAATGCGTCACCCGGGATAAGCTGATCGAGTAACACCCCATTAAGGAAGAATTCCTTTCCGAACACGTTAACCTCTGTTCTGGAGTACGCGGCCAAGTATTCGAATTCGCAGCCGCCGGTGATGTTCACAACCGCGTCGGCGCGCGCCCAGATGATATCATCGAAGAAGCCACCGCTGATGTTTACCATGCTCCCGGAAAGTGCGTCGAAGCCGCTCTCGACGGTGCCCCCGCTGATATTCACTACGCTGCCAGAGTGGGCTTCGAAGCGCTCACCAACAATACCGCCACTGATGTTCACCACGCTACCGGCCTTCGCGTCGAAGTAGTCGCCTACGACGCCGCCGCTGATGTTCACCATGCTGTCAGATTCAGCAACAAAGTTGCGCCCCACCACGCCCTCGCTGATATTCACCACGCTGCCGGAGTCGGCAACAAAGTAGTTGTCCACCACGCCGCCGCTGATGTTGACCACACTTCCGGAGAAGGCGTCGAAGTTGGTACCCACTATGCCGCCACTGATGTTCACCACGCTGTCAGGGAAGGCATGAAAGTATTCGGCGACGCTACCGCCGCTGATGTTTACGACACTACCGGACAAGGCGGAAAAATCGGAATCTACTTCGCCACCGCTAATGTTGACCACGCTGCCGGAGTCGGCTTGGAACCAGCGGCCCACCTTGCCACCGCCGATATTCACCTCACCACCCGCCACTTCCGCGTAGTCACCCACCACGCCATCCACAATGTGCAGCGTGGCGTCGACGACCGCAAAATTGTTTCCCAATACCCCTCCTGTCTGCAACGTCAGTTGCTGCCCTGTACGTAGGCCCGAAGGATCGCCCGATATGTCGATGTCCACGAATCGCGGCGATGTGTCGATGACAGGCAGCGGCACCGAGGTAAGCTTGACTGTTTTCAATATGTCGTTAACGTTTCCGCTGTCACTCGCGGTTAGGGGGCCACCCCCTGTGCGACTGAAAATAAATACCGAACCATCGGCGAGTGTTCCAGTGAAGACGTCCCCGTCGGCGAGCGCGAGCGTCGAGCCAGTGAACATCGTACCGTTGAGTACGAATTCCCCGCCAATCAATTCGACATTGCTGCCAGAGCGGGCTTTGAAACCGATGCCAACGCTTCCTCCGCTTATTTTCACTTCACTGCCGAAGTCTGCTGCAGAGGAAGCACCCACGTTCCCGCCGCTAATGTTCACCATACTACCGGAGTAAGCGCTGAAGTAACCGCCCACGCTACCGCTGCTGATGTTGACCACACTGCCGGAAAAGGCGCTAACGCTGACCACGCTGCCGCCGCTGATGTTGAGCTCGCTGTCAGCGGTGGCACGTACGTTACCTACGTTGCCGCCACTTATGTTCACCATACTACCGGAGTAAGCGCTGAAGTAACTGCCCACGCTACCGCCCCTAATGTTCACCAAGCTGCCGGCAACTTCAACGTGGTCGCCCGCTACTCCGTCCTCGATGTTCAGCATCGCATCAACGACCGCAAAACTGTTGCCTAATACGCCACCTGCTTGCAATGTCATTTGCTGTCCTGAACGCAGGCCCGAAAGTTCGTCGGAAATATCTGTACTTACAAATAGAGGCGTTGTGTCGATAGTCGGCAGCGGCACCGTTGTAAGCGTCGCTCCAACCAAGGTGTCACCTGCGCGAGAGTGGAAGATGAAAACGGAGCCATCAGCTAGCGTGCCGGTAAACACGTCGTCGACAGCAAGAGTGATTGTCGATTCCATGAATGGGGCACCGTTGAGAGCAAACTCTCCGCCGATTAGCTCGACGTTGCCATAGGAAGCTTTGAAGAGATCGCCCACGATGCCGCCGCTGATGTTAACCTCACTTCCAGACTTGGCTTCGAAAAATCTTCCCACCCTGCCACCGGTGATGTTTACCACGCTGTGATTGTCAGCGTTGAATTGGTCGCCGACGATGCCGCCGCTGATGTTCACCTCTCCGGAGGAGGTGAAACGGCCGCCGACGCTCCCTCCGCTGATATTCACCACACTGTCGCGGAAGGCATCGAAGTAGTTGCTCACGCTGCCGCCACTTATGTTAACCTCGCTGCCAGAGTTGGCGTCAAAGTAGTTGCCGACGCTTCCGCCACTGATGTTCACCTCGCTGCCGAATTTCGCAACGAACTCAGCACCCACGTTTCCGCCGGTGATGTTTACGACGACACCATAGGATTCAAAGCGAATGCCGACGCTCCCACCGCTGATGTTTACCTCGCTACCAAAGGCTGCGTCGAAGTACTCGCCGACGCTTCCACCGCTTATGTTCACTTGGCTGCCAGAGTTAGCAGCGAAATATCTTCCCACGGTGCCACCGCTGACGTTCACCACACTGCCAGTGTTGGCACCGAAGTAATCGCCCACGGTACCGCCGTTGATGTTCACCTCGCTGCCAGCATTAGCGTCGAACAAGTTGCGCACGCTGCCGCCGCTGATGTTCACCACGCTGCCAAAGTTGGCGCCGAAGTAGTCGCCCACGATGCCGCCGTTAATGTTCACCTCGCTGCCGGAGAAGGCGTCAAAGCCTGAGTTCACTGTGCCACCATCGAAGACATTGAGCTGGGTCGTCGGCGTCGTAGCACCTGATACATTACCCACGCTGCCGCTGATAAATGTTCGGTCGGCGGGCAGGTTGATAACGGTATCGAACTGGGCTTGGGCCGAGCTGCAGACGAACACCGACACCACGGCGACCAATAAGCATGACGAGAAGCAAGTGCGGGTCATCAGGCGACTCGGAGTTGGTAGCGAGGACAAACGGGGCTGAGGCGAATCGTGAGTATGGGCGAAAGCAGAGGTGCGGGCAACCTTTTCGAGCGACTTTGTGCGAAGCGTTGCCAGCGAGCCGGGTTCCTGATTCAATGATGGGAACGACCCTGCCCTGCTCTCGCACACTTGCATCATGCCAACCTCACCCGAATTAGCACTGTTCCTCGATCTGGTCGCGATTCCCGGTCGCAGCGGCAAGGAGGGGGCGGTGATGAAGGCGATTCGCGAACGACTGTTGGCAGCGGGTGCCGAACCGGGTTGTTTGGGCCACGATTCGGCCCACAAAAAAATTCCGCATGGCGGTGAAATCGGTAACCTCATTCTTAAATTGCCGGGCACGGTGCGCGGGCCGCGGCGGATGCTCAGTGCTCACGTCGATACGGTGCCGATCTGCGAAGGATGTCAGCCGAAGATTTCTGGTGATCGCGTGGTCAACACCAACCCGCGTAGCGGCCTCGGCGGCGACGATCGAGCTGGCGCGGCTGTCCTGCTCGCGACGGCTGAGTCGATCTTACGCGAACAGCCGCCGCATTCCCCGCTCACTTTTTTGTGGACGGTGCAAGAGGAGGTGGGCCTTTACGGTGCTCGTCACGTTTCGCTCGCGGCGATTGGCAAACCACGACAGGCATTTAATTTCGATGGCGGCTCGCCCGCCAAGGTGGTGATTGGCGCGACCGGCGGCTACCGGATGTCGATCGATATCGAGGGGGTCGCCAGTCACGCCGGCAATCGCCCCGAAGAGGGAGTCAGCGCGATCGCCATTGCCGCCCTCGCGATCAGTGATCTGGTCGAGAATGGTTGGCACGGACTAATCAAAAAGGGAAACAAGCGAGGTACCGCGAACGTGGGCGTCATCGCGGGAGGCGACGCGACGAATGTGGTGACCGATCACGTGCAGTTGCGTGCCGAGGCTCGCAGCCACGAGGCGAATTTCCGCGAGCGGATTGTCAGTGAGATTGAACGGGCATTCACTCAAGCGGCCAAGAAGGTCAAGAACACCAATGGCCAGGCGGGGACCGTCGCGTTCGATGGGCGACTCGATTACGAATCGTTTAAGCTCGATGTCGACGACCCGGCGGTGACCGCTGCCAGGATTGCCGTGTTGGCCGAAAGGCTTAAGCCGGAGCTCGCGATTGGCAATGGCGGTCTCGATGCCAATTGGCTGAATGCTCGAGGCATTCCGACAGTCACCATCGGCTGTGGCCAACACGACATTCACACGATCAGCGAGTGGCTCGATATCGAAGAATTCGAGACGGCGTGTCGTATCGCTCACCGGCTGGCGACCGTCCCCGCACCCGTTGCGGTTTAAATATCATGGATCTCGACGACGAACTCTGTCTTTGTTTTCATGTCACTCGGCGGAAGGTCGAGAATTACATCCGCATCGAGCGGCCACAGGCACCGGCGATGTTGTCCGATTGTGGGGGTGCCGGGACGGGTTGTGGCTGGTGTCGGCCGTTTTTGAAGCGGCTGTGGGCAGCGGGGCGAGCTCAGCAGGAGCCTGACAACGAACTGCCCACGGCCGACGAATATGCCAAATCACGGGGCGACTATGTCGATTCGGGCGGGGGAACGCCGCCGCCAGGGGCGACTCCCACCTGAATTTGCCGCAAAAAATGGGCTTGGGCCAGGTGGACAAGTCCTTACAAAAGTGTCATACTGCCGAGCTACTCGCCGACGGGCGAGGTAGATCGACCAGTTCAAAATCCCCACTCAGGAAGTAACACAGGCCGTGGTAAAGCTCACACTTCGCGAAAAGGAAACAGCCCAAGAAGCTGTTCGTCGGTTCCGCAAGCTCGTCGAACGGAGCGGGATCAAGAAAGAAATCCGAGTACGCGAGTTCTATGAGAAGCCGAGCGAAACCAAACGGCGTGCCCGCCTGCGTGCCGAGCGTCGCAATCGCCGCGAGCGGCTGTTTGGCCGTGCCTAGTGGATTCTTGCAAGTGGAAAATAGTAAAACGGCCACCGCGAACTTTTCGCGGCCGCCGTTTTTTTGTTTTCTCCGACGAGACGTAGCTCGCCGGCTATTGTCGAGTCGTCCGGGCGTTGTGCGACCGGTTTCGCTGCTTAGAAGCTCGACTCGAGTCGCAGGAAGAATCCGTCGAATGCCATGATGTTGGCGTCGTCGTACTGGGTTGGAAGACCAAAGTTGTAGTCTTCGCGGAAACCCAAGTCGTGCCAGGCACCGAGCATGTAACCACCACTTACGCTGGTGTTGCAGGTCAAGAACACGGTACCACCCGCTTCGATTTCGGTGACGGGAATCACGTGGGTACAGCTAATTTGCTGAGTTCCGTTGAGAGCACCGTTGTTACCGAAGTTCCGGTTGACGACATCGACATCGCCGAGCAGCAGTGAAATGTCGCCCTTCATGTAGAGACTAGCGACACCCTTCTTGCCAAGATAGCGACGTCCCAGCAGGCCAAAGCGACCACCGACTCCGTCGAAGTCGACAGTCGTGAGACCACTCTCGATCAACACGTCGCCCGTGCCGAACGAGGCCGTTCCTCGCGAAGCCGAATAATCAGCGAAGCGCAGGGCGGCCGTGTAAGTGATGTCCCAAGCGGGGCACCAGCAACCACAGGGATCGCAACAAGCCGTGCCACAGCTATCGCCACACGCTTCGCCACAACAGGCATCGCCACAACAGGGATCGCAGCAGTCCATCGGGCAGCCAAGCGGGATCGTCTTCGACCAACCAATGTCATAGCTCTTGAGCGAAACGTCGGCATTGGCGCGAATTCTTTCGCCCGGATTAAGGGCGGGAATATCGAGGGGACCGATGAACGTGATGTTCGATCCCGCATCGACAACACCGGTGTCGGCCGAGGCACCGCTGTTGAGCGAGGTATAGGTGAAGCGAATTTCTTCGCCACAATTGCCAAGGCGATAACCGCCATAGAATCGGTAGCTGCCTTCATGGTCGAAGTCGAACTGTACCAGCGTATCAACGCCCGGCACCACGCTGGCGTCGAATTGCGCGTAGGCGATTGCTTCGCTGGGCAAGGCACGAATGTGCAGATATTCGCCACCGGCGAAGAATTGGCCCTGGCGACCCGCGATCATTGGCAGCCCACCAGCCATAGAGTTGCCCATTGCCAGCGCTTGAAAGCTGGTTGGCACGACATTTTCGTCGGCAACAGGTCGCGACCCGCTCGAGACCGTTGCTGGTCCGCTCGACTGCGCGAAAATAGTAGGTTGCGCAAGCAGAATTATCGCCAGCGCAGCCGTCCACGAACGACTGAGTATCATCCTTGTTCCCCCCCCGGAGTTTTGTCCAATGGCCGGCCGACCGCGTCGGCAAGTCGGGCCACTGTATTGGACTTTGATAGCTATGCATCAAAGCTCGCGACGTTCGGCGCAACGTCCTGCAGGAAACGCTGCGCCGCACACCGTTCGACATGATGTCGAGACACCAATGTCATCGGACGGGGGAGAATCGATACTTTCGTTTTTTTCAGCACGACCGGGATAACCTGACCAACCGACACAACGCGAACGTCCGAAAACCGTGCTTTTGATCGGCATTGTCGCACAAAACCGCCCGTTGCTGCGTAGAACGGTCTCGAACGGACT
>JBGSWC010000194.1:0-23499 GCA_041752635.1 Pirellulales bacterium
TGCGACTTGGCCCGCGAGCAACTCGGCTGGCGGGCCGAGGTGAGCGACATCCAGACGAGTGTAAAGACAGCGTGGGAGTGGATGCGGCGGTATCCAAACGGGTATGTGTAAGGTAGCACGATTTTTCGCACAGGAGGTCGCAGAGAAAGCAAAGGAAAAAAGTTGCACTTTCCACTCCGATCGCTCACGCGCTAGGCCAGTAAGAGTGCAATTGATCAACAACACTGCGCTCTTTGCAACCTCGTGATCCACCCAGAACCGAGCCGCCTTAGGCGACCGTTTTGTGAGCTAGCTCACACTACCGGCTGTGTCGTCACACCAGCACCTGAACCTGCTTTTGATAGATTTCGTAGTAACCAAACTTCCTGTCGCTTCTGCGATTCCGTTCACCCTTCGCAATTGAGGTCCACTGATGAAACGAAATTCGTTGCCACTCATCGCCATGATCGCCTACTGCGCTCTTTTTCTAGGCAATGCAACTGCTCAAAACGCCAAAGAAAAAACGACTGAGCCGCCGAAGGTGGGCGACGAAGCCCCCAATTTTAAGCTGCTTCCCTATAATTCCATCACGACCGACGATCAGTCGGAGGCCATGGTCGAGCTCAAGGGAGTTGTCGAGCAAGGCCCGGTCGTGCTGGTTGTTTTGCGGGGTTACCCCGGCTACCAATGTGGCATCTGTTCGCGTCAGGTGGCACAGTTTGTGAAAGAGGCCGATGCCTTAGTAAAGGCGGGGGTTCAAGTTGTGATGGTTTATCCCGGTCCGCAAGATCAGCTTGCGATGCGTGCCAAAGAGTTTGTTGGCGAAACGACGCTACCCAAGAATTTCCACATGCTGATCGACCCCGACTACGAATTTACCAACCTCTACAACCTGCGGTGGGATGCCCCCCGCGAAACAGCCTATCCATCGACGTTTGTGATCGACAACGACCAAAAGGTCGTCTTTGCCGAGGTGAGCAAGGGCCATGGCGGCCGAAGTCGCGTAAAGGACGTTCTGGCAGCGCTAAAATAGAAAAGAAAACCGCCCGCTCGAACGAAGTCGAAGCGGGCGGTTTGTTTGGTTTGCTAGCTGTGCAGGTTGCGTTTACTGCACCATGTCCTTCAGCTTCTTAAGCGGACGAATCTTCACAACCTTCGAAGCCGGTTTGGCTTTGAAGATCGTCTTTTCGCCCGTGAAGGGGTTGATGCCTTCGCGTTCTTTGGTTGCGGCTTTCTTCTGTACCACGAACTTGGCGATGCCAGGCAACGTAAAGACTTCGGCGGAACCACGTCCGACCAAAGCCTTTTCGATTTGATCGTTAAGTGCGTCGAACACTTCCGAAACTTGCTTCTTCGAAAGCCCGGTGCTTTCGGCAATATTCGTGTAGATTTCAGTCTTAGTGATCGGCTTAGGTGCGGCTTTCGCCATGATTCTGGATCCTCCAACAGTGAAAGTTCAGTGAAGTGGTTTGGTCGAAGGTGGGCTCGCCAATCCTTAGCGTACCGTAACGCTGGCATGATTAGACGCAGCAAAACCCGCGAACACAACCCGGAATTCTCGAATTACCCCTTAAAATTAGGCTCTTTTCGCGTATGGGGAGCAAATATCACGCACCAAACCGGCAGATTTAGCGGTTTTTTGTACCGTTTATACCGGCTTCGCCGCCCGTTTATGAGCAATTTCCTGACAGATTGCAGCTGCCGTAAGTTGTTGCTGGGCAATTGCTTGCGTTAATCAGACCGGTGCTCTACGCTGAACTTAGCGAGCGGCTGCCCGATGTTGACCCAACGGCCGAGCCGAGCCAGGAACCTCGACAGCATCTTTTTCGTCAAATTTAGGGGTTTGTCGTCGTTTGCAGTCGACTTGCCTCGACTCGACCGTAAGAATAATCACCGAGTCGGCCCGTCCGACTGATTCGATAGTTCCCACCACAGGCGGTGGGTTGGTAATTAACGATGATAAAAACGACGTCACTATTGGCGGCCTATCGGACCTTAGCCGCCGACAATCGCGGTCGAATCGACCCGCTCCTGCGACGACTCATTGTTGCAGTCGCTACAACTCTAGTCGTATTCCCAACGCAACCAATTGTGTGGGCGGCTCCGCAAGAGCTGGCGGATGAAGACGATGTTGCGGCCGACGACTTCCACACGCTCTATTACTCGGCCCACCTGACCAACGACCGCCGGGTGTCGCAGTTGCTCGACCAAGCGGCACAGCTAATCGCCGATGCGCGTTACAGCGAAGCACTACCGCTCATTACGCGAGTCTCGCTTGCCGACGAAGATGGGTTCTATCTGCCGTCGAATTGGCAGAGCAACGTCATTGGGCTCAAGGCGCGGGCCGATGAGCTGCTGGCGTCGCTGCCTGCCGAAGGGCGTGCGGAGTACGAATTACAAAGGGGAGTCGCGGGTCGACGAGAATTGCGCGAGGCGGTCGCGACCGGTGATATCGATGCGATTAAGAGTGTGCTGAGGCAATTCCCCGTTACCGACGCCGCCGCGGAATCGGCGATCGTGCTGGCGACCCGCGCGGGCGACAGTGGCGACGTAGCGGGTGCCGCTCAGCTAATTGAGCGGGTCAGCAACTGGCCCAGCAACGACCAAATCGTCGTTGCAAGTCGAAAGCTGCAAGCGGCACGCTTATGGAGCTTGGCGGGCGATGCCGACAAGGTCTCCATGCTGTTAACTTCACTCGCAGAGATGGGCGACAATGTCGTCGGACAACTCAAGATTGCCGACAAGCCAGTTGATAGTCTCGAAAAACTGCGCAAGCAACTGTTGGCAGTCGCCAACGAGCGTGACGCAAGTGCGTGGGCCGAATTTATCTCGACGAGTTGGCTCGATCCACCACGTTGGCCAATGGAAGGGGGCGAGCTCTCGCGTGCCGCAACAGTGCCGGGGGGGGCGCCTCACCTGTGGCCGCGTTGGCACGCCCGCACGATCCGCGAAGCGAATGACTTGGTCGAGCTAAAAAAGCGTCGCGACGAGTTGATTCGCCAGAGACGGACATGGATGCTGGCGACATCGCCGATTGCCGTAGGTGACGTGGTGATTGCCCGCACACCGACGCAGTTGATTGCGATCGACTGGACTACGGGCAAGCGCGTTTGGGAAACTCGTTCGGAGTCAGCCGGCGACGATTCCAGCTCGCTCACGCTGTCAGACGAATCGACGCAAAATTTTGGCGGCATGATCTCACTCGACAAGGTTGAACAACGCGTTTGGCTCGATGCGGTATTCGGCGGCATTAGCACCGATGGCACGCGAATTTATTCCATTCGCGGACTCGAAACGGTCGGTGGCAACGTCAACCGCGTACAGTGGGGCGCCATTCGTGTCTTCAGCAATCAAGATGAGTCGGACACGACCGCGACTAACGCGTTAGTCGCCCATGACATTCGCCACGAAGGCAAATTGCTGTGGCAGATCGATGGAGCAATTAGAGGCGAGACGTCGAGTGGCATCGCGTTTCTCGGACCGCCCATTTCGACACCACACGGATTGTTTGCCCTGGCCGAGCTAAATAACGCGATTCACGTTGTTCAGATCGACGCCGAACGAGGAAAACTCGACTGGAAGCAGCCACTGGTGAATCTTGAACGCGGAATTGGTATCGAAGCGGGACGGCGGTTAGCGGGAGCGACAATTAGCTACGGTGATGGCCTGCTTGTCTGTCCGACCGGCGCAGGTAGCGTCGTGGCAGTCGATCCCGTCGGACGTCGGCTTGCCTGGGCGTTTCGCTTCCCCGTCGACGAAGACCTCGCCAGCCGCAATTCGAACAGTTACAACCGCGGTTTTGGTGCCTATCAGCCCAAACTATCGAATCAATGGTGCCGCACGCGAGTCACCCTGGCGGGACGTCGGGTGCTGGTCACGGCTCCCGAATCCGACGAACTTTATTGCCTTGACCTGAACACGGGCGAGTCGCTCTGGGAACGGCGACGGCAGAATTCGCTCTTTGTGGGAGCGGTTGCGGACGACGTTGCACTGGTCGTTAGCCATGACTCGATAACGGCCGTCGACCTCGTCAAGGGAAATCGCCGGTGGACAACCGGCGACTTGCCCGATGGGGCAACGGTCGGCGGTTTTGGCGTGCTCAGCGAAGGTCGCTATTTGACGCCTACGCTCGACGGCCGGTTGCTGCAAATCGACGTGGCGACCGGAAAAGTCATGGCCGCAAGCACGGCACGCGACACCGAGTCGCTCGGCAACTTGATCTTCCATCGCGGCGCGATCGTCTCGCAGTCGATTGAATTCGTGCAACGGTTTGATCAAGCCATTGCACTAAGGCAGCAGGCGACCGAACGACTCGCCAAAGACGCTGACGATGCCGACGCGCTACGGACGATGGCCGAGTTTGCGCTCATCGATGGCGAAACCGCTGAGGCAGTGCAGTTGCTCGAGCAAGCTTACGCCTCAGCGGCCGACGATCCCCTGATCCGCCAGCGGCTGACCGACGCGTTGCTGGCCGGTTTGAAAGACGACTACGCCGCCTATCGCGAACAAGCTGTGTTGCTTGACGAGCTGATACCGGCAGGTTCGCAGCACGTCGAATTGTTGCGTTTGCATATTGATGGCTGCCTCGCCGAAGGCCGCGCTGACGACGCACTGGCGTACACTTGGCAATTGTTTATCGAAGACAGCGACCGGCTGATTCGCGCGAGCGACGATCACACTGTGCTCAGCGAACGCTGGTTCAACGCCCGGTTTCGGAAGCTTTGGCCGTTGGCGTCGTCTGGTGCACAACAGCAGTTTTCGGATGCCGCGACACAATGGCTCACCGGCATTGGCGACTCGGGGCGGCTCGAAAGCCTCGGGCGATTCTATCGCTATTGCCACCGCTCGGCGGTTGCCGTAGGGCCAACACTCGACCTTGCCGAGGCGTTCGTCGCCGATGGCCGTCGCCGCGAGGCGGAGCTTGTTCTGCTAGAGCTCGACAGCGATTCGCTTGATGCCAGCCAGCGCGATCGACTCGCCCATTTGTGGCAACAGTTCAATCCAACGAATACCGGTTCGGCGATCGCGTCGATCGACTTTCCCATCGGTCGAGTTCGCGTCGACCAACAGCGGCTCACCTCGGCAACCACTTCCAATACCAATCGAAACGAACAGCCCGTGCGGTTGACGCTGCGAGAGAAAGAGAGTGGCTATCGAGTCTTCGGCGCTCCGCAAATGGCGATCGATGGCTTGGGGAGCGAGCTGGTTGGTTGGAATTCGATTGGCGAGGTCGAGTTTCGCCACGCCGTCGAAATCGAAGGACCACAGCGTGACAGCCAGCCCGAGTGCTACCGCTTCGGCAATTTTTGCGTGCTCAACGAACAGTCGGAAGTTGTCGTGCTCGACCTGCTCGGGCGTAGCGAAACCGACGGCGAGGCGGTGTTGTGGCGGAGCCGAGCTGACGACGGTAGCAGCCGTTCGCGATACGTTCAGCGATTCCGAAACGGCCGAATTGTTTACGAAAACCGCAACAACGCGGCCGGAATGCTCGAGTCGCGTTATGGTCAAGTTTGCGCTGCGACGCCGTGCGGTATCATCGTCCGCAACGAACAGCAGCTTTCGTGTTTCGATCCACTCAACGGCGATTTGCTTTGGCGTCGTCGACTCGACATCGAAAGCGACGGCACAGCGCTCGCCGATGCCAACTACGTTTATTTAGTAGCCGATGGTCTTACGGGGGTCATCGTCAGGCTCACCGACGGCGAAGTCGTCGGCGAGTGGAAACCACGAGATTCTAAGTTTATCGCGGTTCACGGCGCGAATTATGTGGTTAGCAAACTCGAACGAGGCCGTCGAGTGATTCGTGTGCTCCGAGCTGGCGATGAGTCGGCACTGCTAGAGCGCGACTACTCGAGCGCCGCCTGTTTTGTGCGTGGCGAAGCTGGCCGGCTCTACGTCGTCGAGCCGATCGGCTCGCTCGACGCGGTCGATGTCGCGAGTGGAAGACTTTTGTGGACCTCTGCCATAGCCGCCGAGCCAGGAATCGACGAAGCGACTACGTTCGTCGCTGGTGATACCTTGTTCGTAGTCACAAACACACGCACAGAGGCTCAACACCGGGCTGGTGGCCACGAAGCGGTCGACAACGCTCCGGTGGCCGATGGCCACGTTTATGCAATCGATCGCGCAACCGGCCAGCACCGCTGGCCTCGACCAGCAACCATCTCCGGGCTCGGCATGTTGCAACTGCAACCGCTCGATTCGCCGGTGCTCGTTTTCGCCAGTCAGATGGGTGACAGTGGTTCTGCTTCGTTGTCGGCGCTTTCACTGCTGTGTCTCGATCGCGCCACCGGACGCAGCCTCGTTCGTAACGACGACCTAAAGCCGCTGAGAAATCAGGCGATGGTCATTCGGGTCGACGGGGGTAGCATACCGAGCTTGAGCATAAATCTCGACCATACGCTCGTGCGTCTCGACTTCACGGGCGAGCCATTCGCCCCCGAACCGGTCGCGTTGAGCGAAGTCGAAGCGGCCGCGAACAGGCAACCGGCGGGTTTTCTTGGTACACTAGGCCGAATACTAGGAGGAGGAATTGATGCCAGTCCACGCGAGCCCGGCAATGACTAATCGAAACCGTCCGCAGCGCAACCGCAACGCAAATCGAATTGTCGCTTTGCGATGGTTAGCGATTTTTCTCGCACTGTCGGTCACTCTGCTCGGCTCGCGGCAAATCGCGGTCGCCGAAAAGCTCTCGCCGGAAGTCAAAACCACCGTCGACCAAGGCCTTCGCTGGCTCGCCAGCCAACAACATCGGCTTGGCCATTGGACCGCTCAGGGGCGGTATCCGGCTGCCATGACCGCGCTCGCGGGCATTGCGATGCTCGGCGAAGGCAGCACCACAACGCAGGGTGAATATGCCGAGAATCTTCAACGGGCCGTCGATTACCTCATCAGCCAGAGTCGGCCCAATGGGCTAATTGGCGATCCGCTTCGCGACGATCGCTATACCTACGGCCACGGGTTTTCGATGCTGTTCCTCTCACAGGTACTAGGCAATGAAGAAGACGCCCAACGGCGCGAAGAATTGGTCCGGGTACTCACCAAGGCCGTCCGTTTCAGTGGTCAGGCGCAAACTGACGCGGGTGGTTGGGGTTATGTGAGTGCCAAGGATGGGGGCGATTTCGACGAAGGATCAACCACCATTACCCAGGTTCAGGGGCTGCGGAGTTGCCGAAATGCGGGAATTCCCGTGCCCAAAGAAATCATCGATAAGGCGGTCGGCTACATTCACAAATGCACGCTCGGCGACGGTGGAGTACAATACAGCTCGAAGGGTGGCGGTGGTCGACCGGCGATTACTGCCGCTGCGATCGCGTGCCTTTATAACGCAGGCGAATACGAC
This sequence comes from Pirellulales bacterium, assembly GCA_041752635.1. Lineage (GTDB taxonomy): Bacteria > Planctomycetota > Planctomycetia > Pirellulales > Lacipirellulaceae > JBGSWC01. The sequence continues at coordinate 7,322 of JBGSWC010000194.1, forward strand.
GACGATTTCGTGCCACGCATGATGGCTTATTGCAAACAGCATCTCGGTTCAAGTACTCAAAGCAACTATGGTCACTGGCACTACGCCCACTTTTATTACGCACAAGTGCAGTATCGTGAAGCGGGTGAAACTTGGAGCGATTATCGGAAAGCGACTTTCGACAAGATTGTCCGCGAAGCCGCGATTGTGAATCTGCCCGAAGGCAAAGGGGCGACCTGGAGCCAAGGCTACATCGGCAACGTTTATACCACTTCACTCAATTTGATCATCCTGCAACTCGACCGCGCGACACTGCCCATTTATCAGCGCTAGCTCATCGCGCCCCATCTTTGCCCGCCTAATAGAATCCCACCTATGCAGAACATGCCCACCGATATCGACCAAGCCGCCATCGAACGTCTCGGAGTGGCCGCCACCAAAATTCGCGAGCAACTCGCTCAGGTCATCGTCGGCCAAGACGAAGTAATCGATCTGCTGCTGATCACCCTCTTCTGTCGCGGCCATTGTCTGCTCGAAGGTGTACCAGGGCTAGCGAAGACGTTGTTGATTAGCACGCTCGCGCGGTCGCTCAATCTCACCTTCAGTCGCATTCAGTTCACCCCCGACTTGATGCCGGCCGACATTACCGGAACCGACATCATCGAAGAGAACAAGACGACCGGTGCCCGCGAGGTTCGCTTCCTAGCGGGGCCAATTTTTTCGCACGTCATTCTCGCCGACGAAATCAACCGCACACCCCCCAAAACGCAGGCTGCGCTGCTCGAAGCGATGCAAGAACGGCAAGTGACTGTGGGCCGCGTGCGGCACCAGATTTCGGACCCCTTTTTCGTGCTCGCAACACAAAACCCCATCGAACAAGAAGGCACCTATCCGCTGCCCGAAGCTCAGCAAGATCGCTTTATGGTAAAAGCGCTTGTGAAATATCCGTCGATCGACGAAGAAATGGAAGTTGCCCACCGCACGACGCAGCGACGTCAGGTCGACGTGTCGGCCGTGCTTTCGCCCACGGAGATTTGCGAGCTGCAAGGCCTTGTACTCGGTGTGCCGGTGAGCCGTCACCTGATGCACTATGCAGTCAGCCTCGTTCGCGCGACGCGAGTCGGAGAGGTGGAAGCCGACCCTTATGCGGTCGAGAATCTGTCGTGGGGAGCAGGTCCGCGAGCGGTGCAGTTCTTGCTGTTGGGAGCAAAGGCCAAAGCATTGATGGATGGTCGATCGCATGTTTCGCTCGACGATATTCAGTATTTGGCAAAGCCCGTGCTGCGCCACCGTTTGCTAGTCAATTACACTGCCGAAAGCGAGGGGATCACGTCCGACGACGTCGTCGAGCGGCTTTTGGAAACCACCCCCGAGCACGAGGACGCGCTGTCGAATGACCCCCGCTTCCGTACCGTCTTTGCTTCCTGAAGTCGTCCGTCGCATCGGACGGCTCGAAGTGAGAGCACGCTACATTGTCGAAGGCCTGATGAGTGGGATGCATCGCAGCCCCTACTTTGGCCAATCGATCGAGTTCCGCGAGCATCGTGAATACGTTGCGGGCGACGACCTGCGCCACGTCGACTGGAAGGTTTGGGGCAAACAAGACCGATTTGTTGTCAAGCGCTACGAAGACGACACCAATCTCCGCTGCACCCTCGTCGTCGACGCCTCGGCCAGCATGCAGGTCGGCAGCGGCGCGTTCACCAAACGTGACTATGCCTCCACGGCCGCCGCAGCGTTTGCTTATCTGCTGCTCAAGCAACACGACTCGGTTGGCTGCACCGTGTTTGACGATCGCATTCGCACCGAGCTGCCCCAACGGACGCAGCGGAATCACTTGAACGCGATCGTGCAAGCGCTGACCGACGCACCGGCCCAGGACAAGACCGACCTTGGTATGGTCCTCTCGCGAGTCGCGCGGCAGAACCCTCGCAAGGGGGTGACCATTCTGCTCAGCGACTTGCTTGGCGATGTCGATAGTCTGCTCGCCGGCGTCGCCGCGCTCCGTCGCATTGGCCACGACGTTGTTGTGCTGCACATTCTCGACGACCAAGAACTTGACTTCACGTTTCGCGGTCCCGTCCGCTTCGAAGGGGTCGAAGACGACATCAAACTCGACTGCAACCCGAAGAGTCTCAAGCAAGGCTACCTCGAAGCACTCGACAAATTCCTCACCGCTGTCCGCCGAGGCTGCCGTCGCAACGCGGTCGATTACCAACTCATTCGCACGAGCGAACCGCTCGACGCGGCGCTGACCGAAGTGATTGCGCGTAGGTTACTTTCGCAACGCATGAAGATTTGAATTTTCATCATGGGACGACGAGGCATAGCTCGTCGGCTATCGACCTAACGGACAACTGAAAACTTACAACTGAAAACTTACAACTGACAACTGATAGTGACATTCGCTTTCCCACTACTGTTCTGGTTTGGACTACCGCTGGTGGCTTTGCCGGCGATTATCCATTTCCTCAACTTGCGCCGGCAACAACGTGTGCCGTGGGCGGCGATGTCGTTTTTGCTCGAAAGCCAGCAACGCAGCAAGACGTGGATCAACCTGAAAGAGTTGCTGCTGCTCTTACTTCGCACCGCTGCCGTGGCGCTATTGGTGTTGCTGATCGCGAGGCCATCGCTCGAAAGTGGCTGGCTTAACGGGTGGCTTGGCGAACCGACTCACCATTTTATCCTGCTCGACGATAGTTATTCGGCGACGGACCGGTTTGGCGACACCAGCGCTTGGCAGCAAACACGCGGGGCCGCCGCCAGTGTCATTCGACGCGCGTCGGACCAATCGCAGGCCAACCGGCTCACGATGTTGCGCTTTAGCGAAGCGGCTAAGTTGGGCGAAAGCATCGAACCGGCGATCCTTCGTTCCAAGCTCGACCCCGAGTCGCGCGAAGATGTGCTGACGAAGCTCGAGGGCTGGCAAGCGACCGCCGGCGATGCCTCGCTCGACGGGGCGCTGACTGTCGCCGAGAAACTCGTGGGGCAATGGAGTGAAGACAAGGTCGTCGTTCATCTGCTTGGTGACTTTCGTAGTCGCGATTTGCAGCCCGAAGACGAAGTGTTCGCTCAACTGACGCGCATTCGCGATAAGGTCGACCACCTGCACTTGGTCGGCAGCGTTCGTAGCGAGCAGGGGAATCTCGCGATCAGCGATTTGAACATTGCCAGCGGCACATTGGCGGCTGGGGTCGAAGTGTGGGCCGAGATCGCGGTCACCAACTTCGGCGTGTCGACCGCCGATAATGTGGTGGCTGAGATCGAACAAGACGACAAACCTCTCTCGGCTGTGGAACTGGGCAACGTGCCGCCGGGTGAGACGATTCGCCAGCGATTTCGTTGCCGATTCGCTGATCCGGGGCCCCACTCGTTGGTGGCGACCATCGATGAAGATGTCGTCGCGATCGATGATCGCCGTTGGCTGTCGATCGACGTCCCCGAGCAAATCCGGGTGTTGATGGTTGATGGGTCTCCTGACCAATGGGAGTCGTACTTTTTGTCGACAGCGCTGGGGCCAGGTGGTGGAACGACGACGGGTTGGTCGAACGAAATCACCACGGCCGAGCGGTTTCGCTCGATCGAGCAACTCGATCAATTCGCGATGATTGCCTTGCTCGACGTGCGGCGGCTCGACGAAGAGTCGCTCGCCCGCGTCGAGCAATTCGTCGCCAGTGGTGGTGGTTTGTTTGTTTCGCTTGGTGAGTCGGTCGACCGCGATTGGTATCGCGAAGCATTTTACAAAAATGCCGAGGGCCTGTTGCCCGCGCCGCCGATGTTGCCAACGCAGTGGGTGCCAGAGGGTGACGGTTCTGGAGCCGATGTACAGGTGGTCGATCACCCCGCTTTCCGGGTGTTTGCCAGCCAACAAAACAGTTTTCTGCCGCTGCTGAAAATTGACTACTACTACGCGCTCGCCAAGGACTGGCAACAGCAAGCTCCGGCCGACGTACGTGTCATCGCCAAGCTCGCCAGCGGCGCACCGGTTGTAATTGAGAAGGCCCGGGACAAGGGTCGCATCATCGCCCAATACACAAGAGTGGCCAACACTCCTGGCACGCTCGGCAGTTGGTCGAATTTAAGTCTGAACCCGGCTTTTCCCGTGCTTGCCAACGAGATGTTTGCTTGGCTCTCGGCCGGCAAACGGCCCGATCGATCGCTCGTCGTCGGTGACGGGATCGTTCAGGTGATCGATCAAGGTGAGTTCACCGGAACTGGTAGGTTAGTCGGGGTCAGTGACAATCTCGCATTTGATACGACGCTAGCGGCCAATGATGTTGGAGAATCTCTTGCGGTTGTTTCGCCTCCGCTCGCGGATCCAGGGCTATACGAACTGCAACTCGCCCGCACTGCTGGTGGCGACGAGACGCTGGTTTGGAGTGTCAATCCAAACTCGGCCGAAGGCGATCTTCGATTACCACAGTCGAGCACCCTCAAACAGAAACTGGCCGGGCCGGCTTTCTCGTTCGAGTGGGCCGACTCGCTGATTGGATCGAGTGCCGCGAGCACCGGTACGTCGCTTGTTGAATCGCTGTTCTTGCTGCTCGTTGCGGTACTCGCCGTCGAGCAAATATTTGCCTACCTCTGCAGCTATCACGATTGAGGCCACAACCCCGGTTTATGAACTCGCTAACTTACAACTTGCCACTCGCCCAGGCGGCCCGCGTTGTCGAGCAACCGACGTACGAATGGTCGCGGCTCGAAATGTTGGCCGATCGCCCCGGGCTGACTGCGGTGGTGGTGCTGGTCGCGTTCGCCCTCGTCGCGCTAGTTGGTGGGTTGTATTGGCGCGAAGCACGCACGGTTTCGGGTCCGAAGGCGTTGCTGCTGACGCTGTTGCGATTGGTCGCGCTTGCCGGGCTCGCTACCTTTTTCATGGGCATCGAACGCCGCATGAATCGCGAAGTGGTCGAGCCTTCGCGGGTGGTCGTCATAGCGGATACCAGCCTCAGCATGGCCTTGCCGGCTGGCGAGGACGCGAGCGATGGTACCCGTAGCGAGGCGGTCATCGAGATGCTGGCACAGTCGCCATTGTTGGCAGCTTTATCGAAGGTACATCAAGTCGAGATCGTCGGATTTGACGAAAGTTCCCGTTCGCTGGCGAGGATCACGCAACTCCCGCCGAATAATGAAAGCAGTACGCCAGTCGATTCTGACGCTGCAACAATTGATCCGACTTCGAACCTCCCCGACCAGTTGCTGCCGACTGGTAAGCAATCGCAACTCGGAACCGCGCTCGACACGACGCTTAAACAATATCGCACGTTGCCGCTCGCTGGTGTGGTCATGGTGACTGACGGCGGACAAAACACGGGGCCAGATCCATTGCCTCTCGCAACGCAAGGCCGCGAGGCGGGAGCCGTGCTGCACACCGTCGGTTTTGGTCCACTGACGCTGCCAATGAACGTGACGGTCCGCGATATGCTCGCTCCGCAGCGGGCTTTTCCCGGCGACGACATGACCATCACGGCACTGATTCAATTGCAAAGCCTCGGTGGCGAAACGGTCGACGTTGTGCTGCTGCGACGAGTCGCAGGAGTGGAAGGGGCGGCGAGTAACGAGTCAGTCAACGAACTTGTCGACACACAGACTGTTTCAGTCGCCGAAGACGAAGAAATTGCCTCGCTGCGGTTCGAGACGCGAGTCGACGAGCCGGGCAGATACGAGTTTGAGGTGCGTGTTGAGCCGCTCGCGAACGAACGGAACGTTGAGGACAATGCTCGTGTGGCGACGGTCGAAGTGATCGAACAGCAAACGCGGGTGCTGATCTATGCAGGCGCGGCAAGTCGAGACTATCAGTTTTTGCGAAATCAACTGAAGCGAGATAAAAGTTTCACGGTCGATGTGCTACTCGATACGGGCAGCGAAGGTGTGTCGCAAGATGCCAACGAAGTGCTGGCCGAGTTCCCCGCGACGGCCGAAGCGCTGCTTGTCTACGACGCGATTGTTGCCTTCGATCCTCGTTGGAGCTCGCTCGATGCAGCGCGGCTCGAGTTGCTCGAGCGTTGGGTCTCAAAGCAAGCGGGCGGTTTAGTTGTCGTGCCGGGACCAGTGAATGCCTCGGCGTTTGGCAGCGACTCGCTGCCGCGCACGCTTCGCGACCTTTACCCAGTTCGTGTCGGCGACACTTGGCAAGCGACCGCCGAGCGGACGGCGAGTCGCGACAAGCCACAGCGATTGGAATTCTCGCGGGCGGGGCTCGAAGCCGAGTTCTTGTGGCTCGCCGACACCGCCGACGAAAGCTTCGACAATTGGGGAGAATTCGCTGGGGTGTATGGTGCCCAGGAGACCGGCGAACCAAAGCCGGGTGCTACTCTCTACGCCAGTGCGACCGACGACGTCGCCGCGCCGATGGGAGCCACACCTTACCTAGTCGGACAGTATTTTGGCGCGGGCCAGGTTTTTTACGTAGGCAGCGGTGAGTCGTGGCGACTGCGGAGCGTCGATACCGATTACTTCGATTTGTTTTGGACAAAGCTGCTACGGCACGTGAGCCAAGGTCGGCTGCTGCAAAGCTCGCAACGTGCCAAGCTGCTTGTCGGCCAGGATCGCTATCAAGTGGGGGACACTATCGATGTACGTGCCGTGGTGACGACCGCATCGCTCGATCCGTTCGTCGCCGAGTCGGTCGACGTCACACTGCTTGAACCGTCGGGCGACGTTCGTACCATCAGCCTCGCTAGCGACACCAGCGACACTGGGAACTTCGCGGGCGAATACCGTGCTAGGCAAGCCGGAGACTACAAGCTTTCGCTCGCGGTTCCCGACAGCGACGAAACGGTCGAGCGTGAGATAACGGTCGTGTTTCCCCAGCTCGAGGTACGGCAAGTAGTGCAAAATGCCGCGCTGCTTGAGCAACTTGCCACACTTGGTGGTGGACACTACTACACTGACGCCGAGAGCGTACTAGCCGGTGGAGCCGAGTTCTTGCCGCTGGCGGAGTCAATTCCTAGTCGCGAAGAAGCTCGTATCGTGCCAGGGGCAATCGATCTTGAATACTCGCGTCGACTGTCGATGATTTTGCTGGGTGTAATTACGCTGGCGCTCGCTAGCGAATGGGTTGTTCGCCGACTCAATTACCTCGCTTAAACTTATAATTCGCATAAACTGATAATCATGGCTTCCCTTCATCCCAGTATCACCGAATTGCTAGACCGATTGCGGCTGAGGATTCGTACGCACTTGGTGCTCGAAACGTTGGCACTCGTCGCGCTGCTGCTCATTGCGATTTTTTGGATTGGGCTGGCGACCGATTGGTATATTGAGACTTCACGAAATGTGCGTTCGGTCGGTTGGTTGCTGGTAGCGATTGCGGCGGGCGGAGTCATCGCGTGGTGGGGCATCCGTCGATTGTGTGTGCCGCTCGGCGATGAACGACTTGCGCAACTGCTAGAGCACCATTTTCCGGAACTGGGCGATCAACTTTCAACGGCCATCGATTTGAGTAGCACGACCGAAGGCATGCACGACGAACTCGTCGCCCGCACGCAGCGCGAAGCGGCCGACACGGCCGCGGGCTTTCGCGAATGGCGGGCGCTCAATGATGCGAAGCTGCGTCGACTTGGTGGCGGCGCGCTCGCCGGAGTGCTGAGCATTTTTGCGCTCGCGATTTTTGCACCGGGCGTTTGGAGTGTTTTCACCCAGCGGCTTGCGCTGGCTGACACACCTTGGCCACGCAGCGTCGAACTTTCGATCGACGACTTTGCCCGCGACGCCGAGGGGCGGTGGGCCCGCAAGGTGGCCCGCAATGACGATGTGGCGCTACGAGTGAAAGCGCTGCTCACCGATGGGCTGCGTGATCCTAAGCGAGTGCAGATTCGCTACCGCTGGCAAAGCGGGGGTCGCGGTCGCGACGAATTCATCCGCATCGGCAATGCCGAAGCCAGCGGCAGCACGACACAGGAGTATGCTTATCAATTCGAGCGCATCGCCGATACCGTCGATTTCGAGATCCGTGGTGGCGACGGACGCATAAGGCCATTAAGGCTCGAAGTGGTCGAGCGGCCAAAGGTAGTCGAACTCGCCATCGAGGTCGACTATCCCGACTACCTCGACCGGGGCGACCGCACGCTGGAAGTGGGACCGCGAATCGAACTACCCGAAGGGACGCAAGGAGTTGTGGTCGGCCGCACGAACAAACCGCTCAAGTCGGTGGATGTTGCTGCGAGCTTTGAAGATATCGAAGCGATTGCGACGGTCCGTGACCACGACTTTCGCGTGGTTTTGCCGAAGTTGATCGACGATGGATCGCTAAAGATTGAGCTCGTCGACGAAGATGGCATCGGCAGCCGCGAGCCTTTCACGGTCGCCATTAGCACTCGCCGCGATGAATTACCCCAGGTATCGGCTCTCCGCGACGGTATCGGTACCGCAGCGACGGTCGTCGCACAGCTTCCGCTAGAAATTGAAATCACCGACGACAATCGCCTCGCCGATGCCTGGGTGTGCATGTCGACGGCCCAAATGCCGGCGCGAAAGATTTCGCTAACCGGCGGGCGCAAACTCGCCGCGGCGCTGGCGACGCGAGAGGTCATAGATCTTCGAGCATTGCGTTCGGCGGATTCCGATGATCCGTTCGACTTGTCGGTTGGCGATTTGCTGACGATTGAAGTGGCCGCGCGGGATGCGTATGACTTGGCAGGGGAACCGCACATTGGAACGGCGCGCAAAATTCAAATTGAAATCGTCAGCGAAGAAGAGTTGCTGGCGCGACTCGCACGCAGCGAGTTAAATTTGCGGCAGACGTTTGAAGCCATTGCCGACAAGCTGATTGTGATGTACGACGATTTGGAAAAGTTAGCTCCGATCGCGCCGAACGACGCTGGGCTCGGCAGCGCCAATGGCGCGACGGCGATGCAAGTCGTCGATACCGAGGAGCAACCAACGCCAGCGTCTGGCTTTTTCGAATTAGACCTTGCCAAGTCGCGGCTGACAGAGACCGCACGGCAACTCTCGACCGAAACGCTCGGCGTAGGCGAAGGTTTCCGCGAGGTCTACGATCAATTGCAGAATAATCGCGTCGAGAACGAAGAACTGCTCGATCGCATCGGTAATCGCATCGCCGAACCACTTGCGCGGCTGGGCGATGAACTGACGTCGAAAGTGGCTGCCAGCATCGAAGCGGTGAGCGACGAACCGTCCACCCGCAGCGCCGCTCGTCGAGCGACCCAGCAGGCGGTCGGTGACGCCGAAGCGATTCTGCGCGAGATGCAAGGGCTCGAAAACTACAACGAAGTGATCGCCCTGCTGCGCGAGCTGATCAATCAGCAAAACGATCTGTCGGAAAAGACTAAAGAAGAACAGAAGAATCAACTACGTGATTTGTTGCTTGAATAGATCATACCCCCGCGATCGCCACAAGGAGCGTTTGTATGAACCGCCGAAATTTGGGACTGGGGTCGTCAATCATAGTCGTCGCCACTGCGATTGCCTTTGCGGTGGCAACTTTTGCCAACATTGCGCTGGCTCAAGATTCGCAGCCGGCCAGCGATCAGCCGACCGACGAGAGTAGTTTATCACTCGAACAGCAAAGTCTTGCCGCTCGCTTTGAGCGCCTCGAAGCGGTCGCCTCGAAGCTGGCCGAACTTGCCGCTGCGAGCGAACCCGAACGTGCTAAACAGCTTCGCGAAGCGATTCGCCAAAGCCGCGAGATGGGGACCCGCGAGCGTTTTTCGACGATCGTCGAATTGCTTCGCAACGAGCAGCTCTCGGCTGCTTCGCGCGATCAGTCGGAGTTGCAGTCGCAACTACAAAAGCTGCTGCAGGTGTTGCTCGAAGACGCTTCGGACGACGGTCGCGAGAAACTCAAAGAACAACTTCGCGCACAGATTCGCGAAGTCAATCGCATGATCCGTCAACAGCGCTCGCTCAGGTCACAAAACCAAGGGGGCCGCGAGGCCGAGGAGATCGCTGATCGTCAGGCTGAACTTGAGGCACAAGCCGCTAAGCTCGAAGCCGAGTTAAATGGCAAAGACCCCAAAGAAAGCAAGCCAAGCGAAGGTGAACCGAAAGAGACTTCGCCGAGTGAACAAGCTAAGCCCGGTGAGTCGGAATCGAGTGAATCGCAACCGAGCGATGCCCAATCGAGTGAGTCGCAACCCGCCGAATCGCAACCGAGCGAATCGCAACCGAGCGAATCACAACCGGGCCAGTCGCAACCTAGTGAGTCGCAGCCCGGACAATCACAGCCGGGCGAGTCGCAGCCGCAAGAAAACGCCGACCAGCCGCCACCGAGCGATGCCGCACAGCGGATCGAGGCTGCCCGCCAAGCGATGCAAGAAGCCGAGCAAAAACTTCGCGAAGCGGAGCGCGACAAAGCGGCTGACAAACAACGTGAAGCACAACGTGAGCTCGAACAGGCGCGAGCCGAGCTTGAAAGAATTTTGCGTCAACTGCGCGAAGAAGAGATGGAGGAGTTGCTCACGCAACTTGCTGCGCGTTTCCGCGAGATGCTCGCACTACAGCGATCGATTTACGACGAAACGGTGAGTATCGACAGCGAACGTGTGGGGGCCAACGACCGCTCCCTCACGCTGAAGGCGGTGAAGTTGTCGCGACGCGAAGCCGACTTGACGAAAATGGCCGACCGAGCTCTTGTGCTGCTCCGTGAAGATGGCACAAGTGTCGCGTTCACCGAAGCACTCACACAGATCCGCGAAGACATGCAAACGGTGGTCGACAAGCTGGCCGAACCCGAGACAGGTTTCTTGACTCAAGCGATCGAGGAAGAAATCGTTGCCGCGCTCGAGGAATCGGTCGCAGCACTCGACCTGGCGCTCGATGAACTCGCCAAGCAGCGCTCGCAGCAAGGCCAGCAGCAGGGGGAGGGTGGAGAGCCGGGTGAGCCTCCTTTGGTGTCAAAGTTAGCGGAACTCAAGATGATTCGCACGTTGCAGGCGAGAATTAACAGCCGTACGAAGATGTTCGATCGCATGATTGTTCAAGGATCGATTGAGCGAGTCGAAGTTCGCGAGCGGCTACAGGAACTCTCCGACCGGCAACTCCGGGTGTTTGAAGCGACTCGCGACCTCGACTCGGGGCGGAATCAATAGCTTTGTCCCCCGAGGGACTCGACTGACGGCAATTTCCGTTGCCAGGGCCCAATCAATCGTCGATACTATAGTTATGACAACTACCATTGCCGGGCGGCATCACAATGCGTTGAGACTCTAGCCGAGTCTTCAGGAGGTCGAATCAAATGCCGAACCGAACCGCCGATGTTATTCATCGATGGGCTATCTGCTTTGCAATCATTGCGATGAGTCCCTTCGTGGTACGCGCACAGCAACCACCCGTGCCGAGCGTTCCGGGGGGGCAAGGCGAGACAGAGCCTGAGCCGCTGCCGCTGATTGAGTGGACGCCGATCGACGACGCCGACATCGGGCGACAACTCGCGGCCTGGGCTGGCGAAGTTGCCGATCCCGTGGCCGTGTCGCAAGTCGCGACGACTTGGGATCGCTTGTCGTCGCCGAGTGGTGCATCGATGTCGCGGTTGCAAGCATTTCTGACGGCCGCTGCCGAGGCGTCCCCCGCGCTGGGCGAGTCGCTTCGTCGGCTCGACGCAGTACTCGACATCGACACAGTCGAGCAGATCGCCTTGTCACTTTCGAGTAGCGAGTTCGATGCACTGGTGAGTGAGAACCTTCGCCTGTGGGCCACGGCGCGGTTTGTGCAGCATGGTTTTTTTGACGAAGCATTGGCACTTGTCGAAACGGTCGACATCGAGCAAGTCGTCGACCCGGCGGCGTTGTTGTTTTATCGTGGAGCCGCCGAACATCAACTCGTGAAACTACCGGAAGCAAAAGCATCGCTGGAATCTTTGCTGAGGCCCGACTATCCGTTGCCGTCTCGCTACGAGCAACTCGCGGAGATGATGCTCAAAGACCTTGAGCAGGTTAAGCCAGAATCGCTCGGGGCGATCGCGCGCCAGATGTCCGACGTCCGCCGCCGCCTAGCGCTCGGTGCTGCTGACAAGCAGGTGCAAGGACTCGAAGATCAGATTGTCGATCAAATCGACAAGATGATCGAAAAGATCGAACAGCAAATGCAACAACAGCAGCAACAAGCGAGTGCACCGTCGGACATTCCGATGGACGACAGCAAGCTGCAGGGGGGCGGTGGCGAAGGCGATGTCGACATCAAAGACATCGGCAAGAGTTCGGGCTGGGGCGATTTGCCGCCGAAAGAACGCGAGCGGATTATGCAACAAATCGGTCGCGACTTTCCTTCGTACTATCGCGACGTGATCGAAGAGTATTTCCGTCGCCTCGCGACCGAAGAGCGTACCGAACAGCCTAATGGGCAGCCCTAAGCAAGGAGTAGGCCGATGGCGCCGGGTTGTACTGTCTATCGATTGGTTCTTGCGCTGACTTGCGTTGTGGTTTGTCGGTCGGTGGGCGTTTGCGCCGAAGTCGAGACACTCGATGGTCGCCGCGCGAGTGGCGATATCATGGCGTGGGACGTCGATGGAGTTCGGCTCAGCACTGCGAGTGGCGATTCGACGATGTTCACTGCGGGCGAATTGCTGCGAGTCAAGCTGGCCGAGATGCCATCGCAACCGAGTTCGGCCACGCAATTATTGCTCTCCGACGGATCGTCGATCGGTGCGACACAAATCGTCGTCGATCGCGAAAATGCGACCGCGGCTGTCGAGCTCAAGATTACGGGGAATGTCGATTGGGTGTTCGCGACCGACGATGTGCGAGCGGTTCGTTTACAAAGTCCTAGCGATTTGCAAGCGGCCGAAGCTCGCGAGCTATTGCGTCAATGGAGCGAAATGATCGCGAAGCCGGCGATTGCCGATTTGCTCGTGATTCGTAAACCGGGTGGCACGGCACTACAACCGATTGAAGGAGCCATTGGCGAAATCTCGGCGAGCACCGCGAAGTTCACGCTGTCGGATGAGCCGGTCGACGTCAATCGCGACCGTGTCTACGGAGCGATTTATTATCGCGCAAAAGTGCCCGATGTTGGCGATGCTGTGGTCTTGGCAACGACCAGCGGACAGCAATTGGTCGGCAAGTCGGCGCGACTTATCGGCAACCAGTTGGAACTCGTACGAGCCAATAGCGAATCGATTCGCGTGGCGGTAGGCGACGTGGCAAACGTCGACTATTCACCCGGTCGGCTCAAGTTTTTGAGCGATATCGAGCCCCATCGCGTCGATGTTACTTCGCCCATTGTCGAACCCGATGGCGCGGTACTCGCATGGTGGCATCCACGACGCGATCAGAACTTCGCCGGCAAGAGACTCACGCTGGCTTACCCCGCTTCGCCCGATGTCCCCCAAGCCGGTTTACCGCGATTCGAGACTTTCGACAAAGGAATCGCGGTGCGCGGGCCGTCGTCGGTCACTTATCGGTTGCCCCCCGGTTACAAGCGGTTAGTGGCCACCGTTGGCATTGACCCGACGCTGCGGCGCTCGGTTCACACGGCTTGGGAATGGACCGAGGGAGACCGTGTGATGGCCCGAGGAGTGGGCGATCGCCAAACGCCACCGGCCGAGATAGAAATCGATATCGACGGTGTGCGAGAGATTACACTGAAACTAACCGCTGTCGACGACGAGACATCGGGACCTTCAACGAGCCCAGCAATGGCACCGCTCGTCATCCAGTTTTGCAATGCGAGACTTTTGAAGTGAAATTTACGCTGCCAATCCTTGCGACCATTTGTACCGTTTTCACCTCGTTCCCAGCGTCGCTGGCAGAGGTTGACTTCCGGGTACTCGAAGCCGAACAGGCGCGCGTCGAAGTCGTAGAGAAAATCGTTCCGGCAACTGTGGCCGTCTTCGACCCGGAAGGGCAGGGGGGTGGCTCGGGCGTGTTGATTTCGCCCGATGGCTACGCGCTGACCAACTTTCACGTCACGGCTCCCTGTGGTGTCGCGATGAAGTGTGGACTGTCAGATGGAAAACTCTACGATGCCGTGCTCGTTGGTCTCGATCCGCCTGGCGATATCGCGCTGATTAAGCTGTTAGGTCGCGACGACTTTCCCATCGCCGAACTGGGCGATAGCGATGCGATGCGAATTGGCGACTGGGTGTGGGTCGCAGGCAATCCGTTTTTGCTGGCCGAGGATTATTTTCCGACTGTGACCTATGGGATAATTTCGGGTACCCATCGCTATCAATATCCTAGCGGCACGTTGCTAGAGTATGCCGACTGTTTGCAGACCGACGCCGCCATTAACCCCGGAAACTCCGGAGGTCCGTTGTTCGACAGCCAAGGTCGATTGATCGGCATCAATGGTCGCGGCTCGTTTGAGAAGCGCGGTCGCGTGAACGTTGGTGTGGGTTACGCGATCAGCATCAATCAGATCAAAATGTTTCTCTCTCACCTCAAGACGGGGCGAATTGTCGACCATGCCACGCTCGGCGCGCGAGTCGTTTCGTCGGCCGGTGACCGTGTGTTGGTGAGCGACATTCTCGAACGGAGCGATGCCTATCGCCGAGGGCTACGCTACGGCGACGAATTATTGGTGTTCGGCGATCGTGATATCGCCACCGCCAATGCCTTCAAGAACGCACTGGGAATCTATCCGGCTGGTTGGCGACTGCCGATTGAATTTCGTCGCGAAGCCGAGCTTTTTGCCGCTGAAGTCCGATTGCCCGGATTGCATCGCGAGGGAGAACTCGAAGCATTGATTAGCAAAAGCGCGAGCGAACCGGTGCCGATTGAACCTCCTGGTCCCGATAAAGACGAGGAAGACAAACCGAAAATCCCGATTCCGCGAACACAGCAGAACAAAAAGGAGCTTTCCAAGATCGTGCAGGATGTCGTCATCGAACGCGACGGCTACGCGAACTACTACTTTAATCAACAGATTCAACAAAACATTGCCAAACGTTGTCCCGAGTGGGACGCGTTCGCCAAGCAGCCACTTGTCGGAGTGATCGCCACCGATGCCGATGGCAAGTCGGTGGAGATCGAATATGAAGGTGAGCTGGCAACATTTACTTCGGCGCAGGGCAAATTCTTCGCAAAACTAAGCGAAGATGTCATCGACCAGATGAGTCCGCCTCGCTCGGGTGGGTTGTTGTTTGCCATCGACAGTTGGCGGTCGCTGCTAGGCAAGGGACTCGAAGATTACGGCGAGGTTTTTGCCTACGGACAATTGCCCTGGGGTGCTGAACTCAAGCTGCATGACACACTCGTCGGCACGCGCGATGGTGTGGTGACGCAATTCTACTTTGACCCATCAACGGGCCATCTCGTCGGTGTCGAGTTCTTCTCGTCAGATGACAACGATCCCTGTGAGATTCATTTCGACGACTTTCGCGTAACAACTAGCGGAAAAGTCTTGCCACACTCCTGGCGCGTCGAACATGGCGAAAGCGTGTTCGCCGAACTAACGATCAACGAATACCGCCAGGCCGGCGACCAGCCTGCGGGAGGCGACGATGAATAAGCCAACATGTAGCTACCGTCGCCAGACGGTGGACTGCTTCTTGCTAATCTTCGCGATACTCATCTACGCTCTGGCGAGCGTAGCTACACTCCGCGCACAGGAAAGCACAACGACGCTCGACTACTCGCGTACCGCTGCGGAACTGCAACCGCGGATGGTCAAAATTTACGGTGTCGGCGGACTCAAAGGTCTCGAAGCCTATCAGTCGGGATTCTTCGCTTCGCCCGACGGCCACATTCTCACTGCCCAGAGTCTCGTACTCGACCGCGATGAGGTGACGGTTATTCTCTTCGATGGTCGCAAGTTTACCGGTACCGTTGTCGGCAGCGACCCAGTGGCCGAAATGGCGGTCGTGAAGATCGACCTGGCTGGCGAGAGCGTTCCCTATTTCGACTTCACCAGCTCTGCGGCAGCTTTTCCCGGCGTTCGCGTACTTGCGCTCTCGAACCTATTCAACATCGCGACAGGCAATGAACCCGTGAGTCTACTGCACGGCAGCATCACCGCCATCGCACCGCTCGACGCCCGTCGAGGGGCCTTCGCAACGCGCTACAAGGGCGATGTACTCGTACTCGATGCCAGCACTAACAATCCCGGCGCGGCCGGCGGGGTACTCGTCAACCAACTGGGTGAGCCGCTCGGGATGCTCGGCAAAGAGATTCGCAGCCGCGTGACTGGCACCTGGCTCCACTACGCGTTGCCCGCCGAAGTCGTCGCTGAGCGATTTCAGGCAATTCTCGACGGTCAGATTGTTGAGATCGACCCCGATGAACTACTGCCCGAAAACCCGA
>JBGSWC010000195.1:0-13371 GCA_041752635.1 Pirellulales bacterium
CCCTTCGAGTCCAGCGGCATGGCCACCTTGCAACTGCTGGACAATGCCCAGCAGCGCGACACCCGCGCCGAAAAACACGCTCAGCACAATTCCGAGCGCGGCATCTTCTTTGATTCGTGTACCGCGACGAATGAGCAGAATCGCTACCACACCCAATACGCCCGTGACGGCAGCACCCGATAGCAGCAATGGCAACGATTTACCATCTTCACCTCGCGCCGTCGCGATAATGAATGCAAGTGCGATTCCGGGCAGTGTCGCGTGACTCAACGCATCGCCGGTCAGCGCACGCTTGCGAAGCAGTGTGTAGCTGCCAACGACTCCGGCCCCCAGCCCCAGCAAACAGGTACCCACGACAACAACTCGCGTGTTGTAATCGCGCAGCGTGAGCACACGCTGCCAGTCGGCGGTCGAAGGCCAATCGACCGCACGATCAGCGAGCGAGCGATTGCCGCTCGCGGCCAAGGCCGGCGACCTAACGAAAAGTGCTAAAACAAAAGCACCAGCGATCGCCCACCCAATTGTCCGCGGGCCACGGTCCCTGGCAATCATAGCGACCGCTCCTTGCGCCGCATCGCCTCAGTCGCTTCGTCGAGCAGCGTGAGCCGACCGCCGTAGGTCTTTTGCAGATTATCGGCGGTGAAAACTTCGTCGACGGCACCGTTCGCGACAACGCGCATGTTGAGCAGAATAACTTGATCGAAATACTCGGGCACCGTCTGCAAATCGTGATGGACAACGAGCGTCGTCTTGCCCGCCTGCTTCATGTCGCGCAGCACGTCAACGATCGCCGCTTCTGTCGACGCGTCGACAGCCGCGAAGGGTTCGTCCATCAAATAGAGATCGGCGTCTTGAACCAGCGCGCGGGCCAGAAATGTCCGCTGTTGCTGTCCGCCCGATAGCTGGCTGATCTGCCGCCGGGCGAGGTCGGCGATGCCGACCCGTTCGAGTGCTTCCATTGCCAATTGGCGATGCATTTTGCGTACCGGCCAGAACCAACCAATCTGTCCATAGAGCCCCATCGTCACCACATCGAGTGCATCAATGGGAAAATCCCAATCGACACTTTCACGTTGGGGTACATAGCCCACCCGCCTGCGGTTTTGCTGATAGCTGTCGCCAAAAATTCGCACCCGGCCCGACGCCTTTGGCACTAAGTCCATGATTGCCTTGATTAGCGTGCTCTTGCCCGCGCCGTTGGGACCGACGATGCCGACGAGTTGCCCCTTGGGAATCTCGAACTCAACGTCCCAAATCACCGGCTTTCGCTGGTAGGCGACCGTCAGGTCGTAAACCGACAGCGGAATGTCGAAGTCATTCTCTGCTACAGAGTTGCTCATTCTGAATCGCTATTGGCCCCGAGGCGATCTTGCATTCCGCGTTCGGGAGCGTCGCCGCCGAGGCCCCGCGTCACAAGCGTTACGTTATGGTCGATCATGCCGATGTAGGTTCCCTCGTAAGTGCCGGCCGGCCCCATCGCGTCAGAGAAAAGCTCGCCCCCAACACGCACTTGGTGACCGTTCGACTTCGCGCCGTCGATGAGCGCCTGAATGCTTTTGCTCGAGACACTGCTCTCAACGAATACCGCGGTTACGTTTCGTTTCGCGAGCATATCAACCAGCGCATTGATGCGTTGCAACCCCGCTTCTGACTCAGTCGAAATGCCTTGGACCCCCTCGACGTCGAGACCATAGGCACGGCCGAAGTAGTTGAACGCATCGTGCGAAGTGACCAACACTCGCCGCTGCTCGGGAATCGAAGCGATCGAGCGTTTTGCGTAGTCGTCGAGCGCGGCGAGCTGCTGCCTGTAATTGTCGGCGGCTGCTGCAAATGCGTCGGCATGCGCCGGTCGTTCATCGGCAAGTGCATCAGCCACCAACGCCACACACTGCGACCAAGCGGCGACATCCATCCAGACATGAGGATCGTAGTGACCTTGCATCTGGGCCGGTTCGAGCAGCGATGCCGGGTCGATTCTTTCAGTCACAGCAACCACCGGCTTTTTGCGAGCCACCTGTACGAGCGTGTCGCTCATCTTCCCTTCGAGCATCAGCCCCGAATAGAAAACGACATCGGCATCGAGAATACGCTGCACATCGTCGCGCGAAGTTTTGTAGAGGTGTGGGTCAACACCCGCCCCCATGAGTTGGGTCACTTCCACGTGCTCACCACCCACTTCGCGGACGAGATCGGCCACCATGCCGGTGGTCGCAAGGACGCGAAGTTTGCCATCGGGAGTGCGAGACTCCTGCCGAGGCGGTTGGCAACCGATGGCGGTACCGAGCGTAAAAAGTATCAGCAGAGCGAATTGCATAGTCGTTGACTCACCGTCGCGAAGTGTAGCCTTGGCTACAAATTGATGATACCCCCGCACTACCCCTGGTGTCAACGACCATCGGGAGTGTTAGGCTCCTGCCGAGCCCACAGCGCTTGCAGGGTGATAACATGGCCGCTGTGCTGTGACGAGTTCAAACTTGAGGAGTTCAAACGCCCGCCCATCACGCGCCTATTGCTGCAAAGCAGCGGTCTGAATGTCGCGACTCTTTAGCGATTAAAAGCAGTTCGTGGGGCATGTAATGGACGCCACAATTATGTTCGCCCTGCTTCACAATCGCGGCATCGCACCTGACGGAAACGGCGACCGCTTGCGGCTAAGCCGCGAGCGGACAGTAGCTGCGTCGATCTAATCCACCGCACGTGCCCCTTGAATCAAACTAATAAACTCTTCATTCGTCTTGTACTTACCAAGTCGACTGGTGAGTTGTTCCATCGCATCGATGTGGTGCATTGTTGATAGTGTGCGTCGCAACATCGTCGCGGCGTGCAACATTTCGGGCGGCAGCAGCTTTTCTTCGCGGCGCGTGCCCGATTGTTCGATGTCGATCGAGGGCCAAATCCGCCGGTCGGCCAGTTTGCGGTCGAGCACCAACTCCATGTTGCCCGTGCCTTTGAACTCTTGAAAGATCAAGTCGTCCATCCGGCTGCCGGTGTCGATGAGCGCGGTTCCGACGATGGTTAGCGAGCCCCCCTCTTCGAAGGCCCGCGCAGTGGCGAACAGCTTCTTAGGAATATCCATCGCCTTGATATCGACACCACCGCTCATGGTGCGACCCGTGTTGCCGACCCACTTGTTGAACGCCCGTGCGAGTCGCGTGATGCTGTCCATGACCATGAACACGTCTTTGCCCATTTCAGCGAGCCGCTTGCAGCGTTCGATAGTGAGTTGCGACAGACGCACGTGGCTCTCGACATCTTGATCGAGGCTGCTGGCGAAAACTTCGCCCGTGACGTTACGCTTCATGTCGGTGACCTCTTCGGGCCGCTCGTCGATGAGCAGTACCATCATGGCCACTTCGGGATAGTTGGCCGAGACAGCTTGGCTGAGTTGCTGCATGAGCACCGTCTTGCCGGTCCGTGGCGGCGCGACAATCAGCGCCCGCTGTCCTTTTCCAAGGGGAGCCAAAAGATCGATCACTCGTGTGCTGATGGGCTCTTGCCCCGTTTCAAGCTGGAACCATTCTTCGGGGTTAATCGGCGTCAGATCGTCGAAGCTCTTGACGTTGACGTAGTCGTCGGGCGACATGCCGTCGACATCGAGAAGCTCACGAAGCCGGGGGCCCTGTCCCTTGCGATTGTTCTGGACGAGACCACTCAGTAGCAGGCCTTCGCGAAGCCCGTATTTTTCGATCATTGTGCCGGGCACGAATGGATCAGACCGCTCGCGGACAAAATTGTCGGCCGGATTACGGAGAAAACCATAGCCGTTGGGGTGCATTTCGAGCACTCCCGAGCTGGGGATTAAAGCCGACGAGACGTTGTCGTCGTACTGCCCCTGTGGCTGGTTTTCGCCGCCGCCGCTATTGCCACGGCGATTGCGGTTGTTGCGGTACTTGCCGCGTCCTTGGCCATTGTTTGAGTTCGCGTTGTTATTCGAGTTGCCACCCGAATTGTTGCGACCCCGATACCGTCCCTTGTTTTTTTTGTTCATCTAAATCCAAACCTCGGCTGAAAACGTTGCGCAGCAAATCGTGCGCCTGGGTCGGCCGGCGACCTTGTGTCGCGGGCGACCTAACAAATTGCTATGCCAGACTCTTCCATGTGCATTCACAGGAGAGTCTGATCACTGCAAAGGCTGGACCAATCGTCGGCGAAGCAGCGTTGCGTCGCGGTCGTTGGTACGGCCAGAAAATTGTGTGCGTCCGTCGGTTCCTCTCGACGGGGCATCGGTTGGTAGCTTTTTGGCTAGTTGGTAGCCCAACTTTGTTTGTGCCTGTGAATGTTTGACATGGTGGAAGGCGAAAACCGCGACTCAAGAAGCGTAGCGGTGGCCAATTCGTTGACTCATGCTTGGATAATTGTCGGGCATCGAGAAACCCTTGGCAACGGCTCGCAGTCGACACTTCGAAGAATCATTCGAGCCATAACGCTATTTATTGCAATTTTGCGTGACCATCAGACCAGAGTTTGTCGCCCTCACCAGCGAAACCGACCAGCAAACTCGCGCCGTCATTTTTACCAGTGCCCCTCAATGAGGGATAGAACGCAAAGCCCACGCCGTCGATATGCGATTGGTGTTCGGCGACGGTGTCCGGACATCATGCCAAACGACTCATGCGCTAAACTCACCGATATCACCCTCGAAGCAACTGTGCCGTATGAGACCCAATCAAATAAGGCCCACGGAACCCTTGGGAAGGTCGCCCCACTAGGGACACTGCCGCCGCAAGGACTCCCGATGCTACAAAGGCGATTTCGAATACGGTCGAAAACCGATTAAATCTTGATCTCGGTTACCGTGCCATCGACGACCCCGGCGGAATTTTGTGGAATCCCGCCGCAGCCTGTAACTGCACAGCAGTATTCGATACTTGGCCGAAATTGTCAAGTCGATTGACGCTAGCTTTGCGGAATCTTTATCTGCGGGCCCAAGTCACCAAATGGGTGGCAAATCGTCACAAACCGGAATAATCGTCAAATTCCCCCCAAATGCCCGCAAGTCTTGCTGGGAACCAAGCCGATTCAATCACAAGATAGAGTCCAGAATTCACAAAGCTTTATCCCACTTTTCATACGTTCAAGCACCGCTTACCGAGGGAATGTCATGCGGCAGCTCCAAGCAATCGCCCTGTTCACTATTGCCTATGCCATGCTGACAACGTCGGCCTTTGCTCAACCGGGCATTGCTTGGCAGACCGATTTCGACGCGGCAAAGCAGGCAGCAGCCGCTGAAGGCAAATTGCTGCTGGTCCACTTTTGGACCCCCAGTTGCGGCCCCTGTCGGGTGCTCGAAAATACGGTCTTCAATCAGCCGAATGTCGCCCAAGTAGTGGCAGCATCGTATGTGCCGGTCAAGCTCAACGCCGACGAGAACGCGAACTTTGCCACAAGTCTCGGAATCACTCGCGTGCCGACAGATGTCGTGCTGACTCCACAAGGTCAAATCGTCGACAAGTTCGTTAGCCAGCAACAACCGATGGCCTATATCTCACAGGTTCACAAAGTCGCTACCGACTACAAAACAACAACTGGACGCCAGTTTCAGCAAGTGACTGCAACAGGCGGCCCAAGTCAGCCAGTCAATCCGACTTATGGCGACCTCAGTATCAGCGACCTCGGGACCGCCCAGCAGCCTTCGCAACAGCAAAACCCGTTCGCGAAGGCCGCAGCGGTGCCTGCCCCATCGGTGCCAGCCACACCTCCTGCGACGGCGACAGAAAACCGCTACGCCATTCAGCCCGCCGCTGCTCCGACCAGTAACAACCCTTACACACAGCAACCGGCTGTTTCACAAAACGTTGCGCCCACGTCGCCGACTGCCGATCAGGAGTCGATCGCCACAGCCGAGCCACAACTACCCGCCGGCAGCCCTCCTTTGGGCTTTGACGGCTATTGCCCCGTCACGATGAAAAACGAATGGCGCTGGCAAAAGGGTGATGTTCGCTGGGGTGCGGTACATCGTGGCCGCACGTATTTATTCGTTAGCCAAGCGGCCCGCGACGAATTCCTCAAGCCGGGCAACGGCGACGTCTACAGCCCCGTGTTGGGTGGTGTCGATCCGGTGCTCGCGATCGACGGCGGAAAATCGGTACCGGGCACTCGCCAGTTTTCAGTCGAATACGCCGGCAACTTCTACTTATTCAGCAGCGAAGAAACGCTGAGCCAATTTTGGTCGTCGGCCGATCGCTATGCCAACGGCGTGCGCCAAGCGATGGCCCCGCAGCAGGCTCCGGCAAACTACCGTTAGTCCGAAGCGGGTAGACCCCTCGCGTTATGACTCGTCTTTGATCGACCGCTGTAGCTGAATTACCTGAGCACGGACTTCTTCCATCCCAGGGTTCAGCCGCAAAGCGCGGCGGAACGCTTCGAGGGCCGCGACGGGGTTGTCTTGCAACAAATAACATTGCCCCAGGCCGGCAGCCGACGTGAAGTGATAAGGATTAATTTCTAGCGCTTGGTGACAGTCGCGAATGGCCGCGTCGTACTGGCTGAGGTGGAAATAGGCGGTTCCGCGTTGGCACCAGGCTTCAGCGATCCAAGGCGAATCGTGAATCAGCTCGGCTGCCAATTCAACCGCTTCTACATAGCGGCGCGACTGGTTGAGCCGAATGAGTGTGCGAAGCGACAATCGTTGCTCGCGACTTCCAACTCGGCACCAGATATCACGGATGCCATTCTCGGCAATCGTTCGCACTCCGCGGTCGCGGTCGATTAGCGCCCGCCCCATGACGGCGTTGCAATCGTAATCGCCGATAAAACCGAGCGCGAGCACCGCCGCCCGACGAGCCACACGATCGCCCGATACGGCGACGCGTTCTAAAGCTCCACACGAGTAGCGACGCGCTACTGACTGCACATAAGCGGCAGAGTCTTGTTCTTCGAGATAGCGGTGATAGTCGCGTATGATCACTGGTACGCGTAGCGATGCTTCGTCCACGTTCACAATCCTTATTGGCATCATTGAGCAGCCGATGAATCGCCAGTTGACGACCCACTGTCGCAAAGGCTGCGGCAACTCATCTACATTCGAGTGTAATCACGACCGCGAGTCGCACAATCAAAAAGTGGGGCTCGAAAATGCGAATTTACCCTTTTGGAAAGAACCATAGCAGACCTGGGTTTTATCAATTAGAATGCAAGCTTTGGCGGGAGTTGTTCCTTAGTCAGTTTCGCGTAGTTTCGCACCCAGAGCGGCGATGCACGGATTGCCGAAGATAGCACTCGGACGCCTTCGAGTTGTCGCAGCCGTGCTAGCGGTAGTCGTTTTTGATCCGTTCGCTGATAAGTGTGTCATATCGCAAGAAATTTCGCTCGCCGATTTCTTCGCAATCGAATCTCCGGCCGATCGCCGCTTCGAAAAGCAAATCACAGCCACCTGGGACGGAGTGCCACTTGGCGAAGTGGCGCAGCGGCTGACCAACAACACGGATGTTGCCATTTGGATCGACCGCCGAGTCGATCACACAAAGCCTGTGCAGTTGAGCGTCAATGCGATGCCGCTCTCCCAGGTTCTCGACAATGTCGCCGAGCTTGAGCAGCTCGAGGCACGTCGGATTGGTCCGCTTCTATACATTTCGACCGAACAACGCATCGCGCGGCTGAGAATCGCCATTGCCGCCAGTCGGCAACTCGCACTGACTTCTTATCGTGAACTCGCCGAAAAGCAAGATTGGAAATGGAACCGCTTCACTACACCAACCGAGCTGATCGACCAAATCTTAAACGATAGCGAGTTGCAAGCGAGTGGTATTGAGCTCGTGCCTCACGATTTGCTTGCGGCTCGATCGATGGCGAATGTTTCCAGGGCTGACTTGTTAACATTGCTGCTTTTTGGTTTTGATTTAACCTGGAACAAGAGCGATACGAAGCTGCTTTCGATCGAACGACTCGCGGACACATCGACTGTCGACCGTCGCTATTCACTCGACGACCGCCATCGGGAAAAAATGCTCGTTGCCGCCAAAGTCTTGGGGGAGAACGCCCAACGGCGTGGCAGCGACCTCTGGATTCGCGCCAGCATGGCCGAACATGAAAGTTTCGCGTTTGCGTCGGGGTTACTTTCGACCAGCGTCATAACATCACGCCCGCGGCCAGCCGCCGACATGAAGGACCGTCGCTTCACGCTCCGCGTCCGCGATCAACCGGCAAGCTTCGTGATCGAGCAACTAGCCACGCAGCTCGGTGCGAAAGTCGATAAGTCGCGTCTCGATACAAAAGCGGACATCGACACATTCGCTGACAGAATTTCGTTCGATTTAAAAACGGCAACGATTGACGAGTTGCTGAGCGAAATTGCCAGTCAAGCGGGCGTGACGATCGAGCGACGCGGAACGACGTGGAACATCGCGCCTCGTTAAGGCCCGATCGAACAACTGAATGTAGCCAACGATTTTATCTATCGTCGTCAGACGGTGGATTCGAGCGTATTGGACGTCGCTTCCGTCCACCCTCTGGCGAAGGTGGCTACACTCTTCGGCAAAGCCGAAAAACTAGCTCAGCAACTTCACCAGTTGCGACCGGATATCGTTTTCTATTTTCCCCTTGAACAACATGGCGGCAAATGGCAAATCGCCTTTCACGTCGACTTGGTTCTCTTCGACGATTGATTTGCCGGAGATGGTCATTCCCATCGTCCGAAAGCTGAAATTCAGCGTGTTGCCTTCCCAAGACTGCTCGATGTCTTTCACTTGGTCGCGATACATTTCGCTGACGCGAGTCATTAGTCGATCGAGCTTTTCCTGAGCCGCTTCGCGACCCATCTGATGAGGCACAGTAACAGAGAACTTAGGCATGAGTGCATCGCAATCGTGGTGGCGAGTGAACGCGTCGGTCAAAAAACACCGACATCTACTGCCCTCGAACTTACGCCAATTCATCGCCCATCGCCAGGGCAGTGCGTGCGCCCGACGAAGCAACGCGAGGTTTCGTCAATGTTCGTGCGACTGATCAAAATAAAGTCGATCTTCGTCGTGCCAAAGGGGCAACCCATCGGCCGCCCGTTTTGCCAAAATTGCGATCTTTTCGTCACTTCCCGGCATTGCGAAAGTCGAATCATAGTTAGTCTGCAAAACATCGGCTGGCTCATAGTCCCACCAACCATCGCGAATAGCATCGAGAACATTTGTAGGCATGTCAAAATTCCTCCCCGCAAAAACCTGTTTCAATCGCGTGACAACGACGTCTCATTCCGTCGCAACCACCAACAAGTCATCGGGCGTCGATCCACTCCGCCGCGTTCTAGCGCCTGTCGTTTTGAATTGAATCAGACCTCGCGTACGGAAAGTACTGTGAAAATCTTGTCGTTGCGTTGCCGATTCAATGCCGATTGCCTGTGAAAAGTAAGCTGTGAAAAGTACCCTCCAATGAAGTGGCACACGACAAGAAGAGGGGGCGGCGAGCCTTGCGATGGTCGAGTGCCTGATGGTTTGAAGACGCGATGATCCGCCCTAGCGTCAACTCTCCAACTCAACCTTCGTTAGTAACCCTGCCGCCCCCGAATGCGATTTAAGGTGCGTGTGCCCCAACAGCTTCGGATTATGCGAATTGACGAGCGAAAGTCAAGAAACTTTTTTTATCTCCTGAAACTAGCATCGCGTCGAGTGAGTTGCTCGCCAATCATCCACCGCTTGGCGGAGCTTCGCCACAAGCAACGCGTCGACCATTCGCTCTCGCATTCCCGACGAGCATGCCGACCCGCGAACGCCAATTGCGTGGGCTCCAGCGGCGGCGATCGAAGCGATTTCATCGAGCGCAATTCGGCCGGCGACGGTCGCGACCATCGCGTGGTTGCGAGAAAGTGCGACAAATTGCGCAAGGTCGTCGAGCGACCAAGTTTCCACTAGGCTCGGGCCTCGCTTGTCGAATGTATCGACCATCGCCACTCGGCCGCACGACTCTCTATTAACTACTGGTTGAATGGTAACGCTCGCTGCGACCACGGCGGTCGCTGTCGGAGCCCGCGCTCGCTCAGCGTCAGCGTAGGCGACCAGCACAACGCGCGACGCTTCGGGCAACTCGCTCAGCAGTTCGGCAGCCGCAGATGGCCAGTCAGCTCGATCGGCGAGCCGTGAAGTACCAAGCTTGACGAGGGCCAAGCGTTGATTGATTTCTCTTAGATCGTTAACCGAGGCAATCCCATCGAGGTAGTCGGCCAATTCGCCCACCGCCGCCGTGACAGGATGGAGGCCGGCGTAACGCGCGGCTATCTCGAAACACAAATTGACCGAAGCCATTCCGAGGGGGCCGGCAGCCGGGTCTTTCACATCAATAATATCAGCCCCCCCGCGATGGGCCGCCTCGGCTTCTTCGAGCGAGCGGACACTCACCAGCAACAGAGGCTTTGCGGTGACGCCACTGCTGTCGAGTTTGAATTCGCTGGTGCGGGGAAGAGCGGTCATGAGGCCGATTGTACGGGTTGAAGCGGCGACCCGCGACCCGCTTCGCCGCAGAGACTTGTAGTGATGGTCGGCGGCGTGGCCTACGTTTCAGCAACCGTCGCCACAAATAGCAGGTAAAAGCGAGCGGGGCATCGGACAATAGACGAAACCGAAGAGCCTCGTTAGCCTGAGTCGGTCGTTATTATTAACGGTCGGGACTCTGAGTGCGTCGAACGGGCCAACCCTTTCGCAGAGAAAACGGCAGTCATGTCATTTGGTTCGATATCGGGTTCAACATCGATGGTACACGCTCACCAGGAATCGGGATCCGCTCCTTCGTATGGGGTTGTGGGTGCCATCGTCGCGGTTTGCCTCGCTTATGTCATTGCGGTAACGCTCGAAATTCCGCAGCACGGCACCGAATTGATCGTCGCCGCCGAGGCTGGTCATGGAGTCGAGCACGCCCTCGAGCATGGTGGCGCCGATGCCGCGCACGTGGCTCATTCGCCGGCCATCTGGACCGTGATTCCCTTTGTGTTGCTGCTCGGCGCAATTGCCATCTTGCCGTTGATCCCGGCAGCCGAACTGTGGTGGGAGTCAAACGTCAATCGCTTAAAGGTGTCCGCTGCGCTCGCAGTTGTGACCCTGCTTTACTACGGCTTACTACATTCGTATGCCATCGAAGCCCATTGGGCCCCAGTCCACGGCATTGTGGAACCGGCCACCAGCGGATTCAATTGGGCCATCGTCCGAACGGTCATCGAGAATGCGATTCTCAGCGAGTTCATCCCGTTCATCACGCTGCTGTTTAGCCTTTATGTCATCAGCGGTGGCATCCGTATTTCGGGTGACTTGCGGGCCAACCCGGCGACGAACGTTTCGTTCATCGCCGCCGGCGGTTTGCTCGCCAGCTTCATTGGAACTACCGGGGCGGCGATGCTGCTGATTCGGCCGTTGCTTGAAACCAACAAAGAACGCAAGCACGTTGTTCACTCGGTCGTGTTTTTTATCTTTGTCGTTTGCAACTGTGGTGGATGTCTGTTGCCGATTGGCGACCCGCCCTTGTTTCTTGGTTACCTGCAAGGCGTGAGTTTCACTTGGACGCTCTTTTCGTTGTGGGAGCCCTGGCTGCTGGTTAACGGAATGTTGCTCGCGATCTACTTCGCGATCGACCGCTTTTGGTACTATCCTCACGAGTCGGTCGCCGATCGCTATCGCGACGAGACTCACACGACAAAGCTCACGTTCGCTGGCCTCGCACTCAATTTGCCATTGTTGATTGGAGTGGTGTTTGCTGTTGCGTTGCTCGATCCGAGCAAACCATTGCCTGGCACCGATTGGCACGCTTGGATGTACTTGCGTGAAATCGTGCAATTGGCATTGGTCGGTATTTCACTTTGGTTTGGCAGCAGCGAGTTGCGACGGCAAAATTCGTTTAGCTATCACGCGATTGTCGAAGTTGCCGCGTTGTTTGTGGGCATTTTCATCTGCATGCAGCCCGCACTGCAAATCTTGAACGAGCATGGCGACGAGCTAGGTATTCGTACACCCGCCCAATTCTTCTGGATTACTGGTGGGCTATCGAGCGTGCTCGACAACGCACCGACGTACCTGGTGTTCTTCCAAGCCGCCGCTTCGATGCCGCTGGCCGAAGGACAGATCGAGGTCGGCCAAACGGGCGTGGCGCAAAGTGTGCTTGTCGCTATCAGCCTTGGGGCCGTATTTATGGGGGCGATGACCTACATCGGCAATGGGCCGAATTTTATGGTTCGGGCCATCGCCGAGCAGTCGGGCGTGCGGATGCCAAGCTTCTTTGGTTACATGCTCTACAGCGTCGTGTTCCTGTTGCCGATATTCGCGATTGCCGCTTGGGTGACGTTCTAAATCTATTTGTCGGCCAACACTTTCCGGCTATTTTCGACGTAAAGAACGGTCGATACAGGTGTGCTGCAAATTTCGGAGAGTCGTCGACGAGCTGATTGGCTGCTAGACTAAAGGCTTACGAATGCCTTTTGTCAGATAGCAAGCAATGAAACGTCCGACCAAAAAAACCGGCAAAAAATCGCCCCCTGGCAAAAAAGGGGGCAATCGCGGTGGTCGTCCGCTCAAACCGGGGCAAAAAGCGGTTCGGCGTCGCCCCACCAAAGGCCCCTCGTCGGTCGGTCCCCCACGACGCGACGACGGTCGCGAGCGATTGCAAAAACTGCTCGCGGCAGCCGGCATCGCCAGCCGACGCGAGTGTGAAGAGCTGATTGTCGAAGGCCGCGTCGAAGTCGATAACGTCGTGGTCACCGAACTCGGCACCCGGGTCGATCCATCAACACAGTCGATTCACGTCGATGGCGAACTGCTGCACAAGCCAAAGCTGGTTTACTTTGCCGTGAACAAACCCGAGGGAGTCGTTTCGACGGCTCGCGACCAAGTCGGCCGTCCGCGCGTGACCGACCTGCTGCCCCCTGACGCGGGCCGGGTGTTCAACGTCGGCCGACTCGACATGGCGAGCGAGGGTCTCATTTTGATGACCAACGATGGTGAACTCGCCAACAAGCTGACCCACCCAAGCCACGGAGTCGAGAAGACCTATCACGTGCAAGTCGCCGGGGCGCCCGAGACGACGCTGCTGGGCCAACTCACCAAGGGGGTCTATTTGGCCGATGGACACGTGAAAGTGGTGCGTGCGCAGTTCAAGGGCAAACACAAAAAGTCGACAATTATCGAGATGGTGCTGAACGAGGGTAAGAATCGCGAGATCCGCCGGTTGCTCGCCAAGCTGGGCCACAAAGTGCAAAGGCTCACCCGCGTCGCTGTCGGTCCGGTCAAACTGGGTGAAATGCCGGCAGGGGCCTATCGCCCGCTGACACCCCGCGAAGTGACGCAGCTCAAAAAAGTGGCCGACGGGATTGAGCTGGAACCAAAGAAGAAGCTGCGGCGACGACCGACAAACAAATCGGGCAGTGCGAAGAAAACCGGTGCGAAGAAACACGGCTAGTGACATGCG
>JBGSWC010000196.1:0-2607 GCA_041752635.1 Pirellulales bacterium
ATTGGAGAGCCCGATGAAGGTCTTTACTACTGGTCAGGTCGCAAAGATCTGCAAGGTGGCCCCCCGCACGGTCAGCAAGTGGTTTGACTCGGGACGCCTCAAGGGATACCGAATTCCGGGTTCCCAAGATCGCCGCATCCCCCGCGAGTACCTGATCCGCTTCCTTAAAGAACATGGAATGCCCTTGGGCGACCTCGAAGACGAGGCCATGGCGAAGGTGTTGATTGTTGCTCAAGACCAAGTGCTAATCGAAAACCTCAAGCGGGAATTGCCCGTCGAGCGTTCGTTCAAGACCTCGACTGCCGCCTCCGGTTTCGAAGCCGGTATTCAAGCCGAGAGTTTTCATCCCGACTGCATTATCGTTGACTTCTCAATCGGCCAGGTCGAAGCCCTACAGATTTGTCAGAACCTGCGTCGCAACAGCGACTTTGGCGAGACAATTCTGATCGCTTTGCTGCCCGACGACGGTTCGAGTATCAGCTTCGATCGTTCGAGCATCAACGAAACGTTCAAGAAGCCGTTCGATTCGGCACTGCTCGCCGAGCGTCTCCGCACGCTCATCGGCGGACGCAAAGAATTGGTCTAAACCAATTCTCCGCCCGTGTGGCGGTTCATGATATAGGCAACAGCAACCGAATGATTCGGTTGTAGGCAAAGCAGTGGTGCATCCCGAACCGCTGCGGCCATGTTGCTCCGCACAAAAGCCTCGCCAATTTTCTGGCGAGGCTTTTTGCGTTGCTGTTCGCGAACCGGTGCATCGAGACTCTTGCCATCGACATACCTGTCTCTTGCCCTGGTCCGCAAGCCGCCACATCGGGCCTTCATCGCTCACCTCGACTAAACGAAGGGGTGGCAATCTCGGCGATTCTCGCGCGTTTTGGCCACATCCTCTAGCCTATTTCGTTTGGCAAGAGATTTGCATTGTTTTTTCGTTAGCAGGGTGAACTGAATAAGCACCTGTTTCGATTAGAAACCCGACAGGAGAAAGAAGAATGGCTACGCGAGCAGGGATAGAACTAAGCGATCCAGTGAAAATTCTGTTGGCGATTTTCTTGCCGCCCGTCGGCGTGTTCTTCGAGGTCGGACTGGGGCTGCACTTTTGGCTCAACATTGTGTTGACCATCTTCGGATTTATTCCGGGCATTATACATGCCGTCTATATCATCTTCACTCGATAACTGACTACCACAGTTCACGGCCAGCTCACCGGGAGTGTGGCGAAGTGCCACTGCTACTACGGCGTGCATTTTCAATAATTCTTGCGAAGGAGAAATTCCATGGCGACGATTCAGAGGGCTATTGTTGGCTCGAGCGAAGAAACACTCGAAAAGCTACTCGAACTGCGACAACTCAACATCGACTCTGCAAAGGGATTTGAAGAGTGTGGCGAGTTGGTCAAGAACGACAGGTACAAGAAGACATTTCTCGATATTGCATCAACCAGACGCCATCAGGCCGAAGTGTTGGGCGACCAAATTGAGTGGGATGACGAACGCGAAACGGAAAATGGGAGCTATCTAGCAGCTCTGCATCGATCGTGGATCAAGGTCCGCGACGCGGTGAGTTCCGACAGCTTGCAAACCGTGCTCGATGAAGCTGAACGCGGCGAAGACGCAATCAAAGAGGCGTATGAGGATGCACTTTCGGCATGCGCCGGGTCGCCACTTTATACATTGATCAACCATCAGTACCAAACGGTGAAGCAGACCCACGACAGCATTCGCGATCTTCGCGATGTCCGCCGCTCGGCCAAGTAACTGCCACCCGCAATGACCACAGCAATCGGCTCGCTAACAGTAGTTCGCGAAAGTCAAATGGCGGCTTTGTTGCGCAAGATGGATCGCGCACATAGCGACGAGCAACTAAGCATCGATCGGGTTCGCCCGATAGTGGCAGCAACTGTCGGCCCCCATCGACCACCGATTTCAGGTCGGCCTCAAGAAAAGGGCACGCCGATTCGCGAAGTGAATCCGTCGTATTACGCAGTTTGCGATTGAGAAACAAGACGCTCAACTGCGGACGCGACAATATCGCGTCGAGGCGTCGGTGACGCTCGTCGGGTCATCTCCGATAGGTCGTGAAACTTCGCCGCCGTTCCAAGGGACCGTGTTCGCTTGTGAAGTTCGGTGGCCACGGCTGGCTCGTTGGTATAACTGGGAGCCCGCTTCTGGTGTTGCTTCGAGCATCCACAAGCTCGATCAAACAGCACCCACCCAGGTGACAGATTGGCGGCTGCGCGACCAGATTCGCCCAGATTCGCTGACTGACTCGGTATCGTTGGGACGTGTTCGCGACTTTAAGTCGTTTCTGGTTAATGACTTACGTGACTTCGTTCATTTCGTCGCGATCGTTGGCACATCAAATGCAATTCACAATGAATGCAGCTTAGTGGCTGCGATAAGTGTACTTCCGGGACCGTTCAACCACTTCGGTAGTTGGTCAGTTCATTCTCAAACAAGGAGTTTCATCATGTTAAGTTGGGCCCTCACATTTTTGGTTATCGCTCTGATCGCGTTCGCACTTGGCTTCTCGGGCGTTGGCGCGACAGCTGCTGGTATTGCTAAAATCCTGGCCGTTGCGTTTCTGATTCTGTTCGTAATCAGCCTG
>JBGSWC010000197.1:0-11555 GCA_041752635.1 Pirellulales bacterium
GTGCTGCTCGGCGTCACGCGACAACTGGTCGGCGAACCGTGGACCGGCGCGCGGCCGTTTGCCTACTGTGGCTCACTGCTTAATCTCGACCATGCTTGGCTCGGCGGCGATTGGTCGTTTCTCCGCAATTGTCTGTCGGCAATTGGCAACATGCTCGTGGCACTAGGCGCACGTGGCATCGTCGGAGTCGACATGCTCGTTCGCGACGGCGAATGTTGGCTGATCGAAATCAATCCCCGCTATCCTGCTTCGGCAGAATTAATCGAACATCAACTTGGCGAGTCGATGATTGGCATTCACGTCAACGCTTGTAACGAAATGTTGCCTCAATCCGCTTCGCCACGGCTCAGGCGAGCGATGGCGAAGGCTGTGTTGTTCGCTCACCGGAAATTTACCGTCGACGCGCAATTTCACGCATGGCTGTTTGAGCGACGACTCGCAGTCGGCGGCGATTTGGCCGACATTCCAACGGCAGAGACTCGCATCGCGGTAGGTGAGCCAATTCTCACAGCGCTGACCGCCAACGAGTCAGATCCACTCTCCGTACTTCAAGCACGCTTCGACGAAATTCGCGCGCGTATCGATTACTCGATGCTATAGAGGTGCGACTCCGAGCGAATCAAAATCTGATCACCCAGCACAATGGGCGTCGCCATGAGGCGGGCGTCGAGTTCGTTGCGGCGGTTGATTGCATCGGTGCCATCGGCGGGCACGACCGTAGTCACTCCCTCGCGGCTCGTAAAGAACACTTCGTCGCCGACCATGAATGGCGACGCGCTGAAGCTGCCGCTGAGGCGTCGTTTCCAGAGTGTGTCGCCGGTCGATGCATCGACACACTGGGCGATTCCCGAGTCGTTGACCATAAAAAGCTTCCCGTCATTAAACAGCAGTGAGGGCTGGTTCGGAACTTGGCTTTTCGATGCCCAAAGGGTGTGGCTGTCGGTGACATCGCCGCTGCCAGTTGCGTCGACACACAGCAGCCGGTTGTCGCCATACCCGGTACAAAAGAAGACGTTCTTGCCATCGGTCACCGGCCTCGAGACGAGCGAAAACCCCGAGCCATGATCGACCCGCCACAGCTCTTCGCCGGTCGCCGCGTCGTAGGAAACGACCCACTGGGCACCAGGGATGACCACTTGCTCGCGTCCGCCAATCGTCGCCACGAGCGGCGTACAATAAGACTTTCGCATATCGGGATTCTTCGCCCGGATCGGCGGGCGGTCCTGTTTCCAAGCGACTTCGCCGTCGCTTTTGTTCACGGCCACAACAAATTGTTTGTCGGCACCGTCGCAAGTGAGAATCAAATTGTCGCCGGCTAACACGGGCGAGCTCCCCGGTCCGACATAGTGTTCGATCTTGAACGCTTTGGTCCAAACGACTTCGCGCGTCCTGATGTCGATGCAGGCGGTGCCGTAGCAACCGAAGTTGCAATAGATGAATCCATCTTCGGCCACCGGCGATGGCGATGCGTAGCTGTTGAGCGAGTGAATCGGATCGGGATTGTCAACGTCGAATAGCTTGACCTCGGCCAGTTGTTTGCCCGTCTGACGGTCGTAGCAATAGGCGACCAGCGAAAGCGACTTCGCGAGCGCGAGCGCCTTGCCCACAGAGCTTCCCTCGGCCCGACGTTCGAGTTCCGCTTCGTCGGCTTTTATCTCAAATGCCGTGGTCAACCAAATTTCGTCGCCCACGACGACCGGTGTCGACCAGCCTTTGCCCGGAATCTCGGCTTTCCAGGCGACGTTCTCCGACTCGCTCCAAGTCACTGGTGCATCAGTCGATGCGACGATACCTTGACCGCCGGGACCACGAAAATCAGGCCAAGACACCTCGGCAACCGCGGGTGCCGATACGAAGCCGGCAATGACTATCGAAGTGAAACGAGCTAGTATCATTCTCGACTCCTAGGAATTCGGTACAACTGTAAGCCCCGATTGTAGCCGCCCGAATTTCCGTTTGCACGCCGGGGTGAGCGAGCTTGCTCGACCGTCTGGTTTCTTTTGGGCTAAGCATTTCGACGCAAAGGCACGAAAATGCAGAGAAGCGCAAAAGCCACCAGAATCTCGAGCTGTCATTTTTTGCGACCATTTCGATGGATAGCTCGGCGAACAATGAGTGTATTCGCCAGCTCGCGACTCCTAACTTTCTTACCAGCAAGGAATCATACACCGACCTCATTCTTCTCGGCGTTTTTTTGCGTCTTCGCGTCTCTGAGTCAAAGAAAACAACTCTCTCATACAAATCACTCAGCCAGCGTTGCTTCAAGCTGGGCCAGTTCTTGCTCGAAGCCGCTGTTGAGAATCGGGAAACGGCACCACGCTTTTGGGTCGAGGCTTTCGTCGTCGACGTGAAACGAGGGGGCGTACCGCTCACGTTTCCATTGATTGCGACACCACAACCGAAAAAACCGCACGACCCAACCACAGAGTGTTGGGCGATCGAACTGCGGGAACTCAACCTCGACTAGGGACAGCACATCATGGGGAAACTTCTTATCGCGAATCGCGAGCCGTTCGATGGCGTCGAGCACGTCGTAGGGCATCAAGTCGCTCTCATCGGTCTGATCGGCCGACGCGGGTCGCAGCTCTGCGGTGGGGGGTTGCGAAGTAATGGCCGCGAGCTCGGGGAGCGGACCCAGCACGGGACCTTGCTGTTCCTGAACGCCCGTTTCTTGCATCCAACGGAGCCATTGTCGCAGGAAGTCTTTGTCGATGCCCGCGATTGGCGAAAGCCCGCCACATGTGTCGCCGTCCATTGTCGCATACCCGACCGCCGCTTCGCTGCGATTGCTGGTGGCGAGCAGCAGCCGATTGCGAATGTTAGCGACCATCCAGACGGCCGGCCCTCGGGCGCGAGCTTGAATGTTCTGGAGGGCGATATCGTCGTGCTCCCAGTCGAGGTTTCGACCGAGCGCGTCGCCAACGGTCGTGACGTAGCTGTCGACCATTGCATCGACATTCCAGTCGAGAAATTCGGCACCAATGCAATTGGCCACCGAGCGAGCCGCATCGAGGGTTTGTTTCGACGATTGCCTTGTCGCTTGATAGACGCAGGTCAACAGTTCGTGCGTCAGTCGCTTTGCGATCTCATTTTCTCCGCAATTTTCGCCGTCGGCGAGCAGCTTTGCGATACCGGGAATGTATCCGAGTCGTTCAGCAAGTCTCTGGCGACCTAGTTCGCGGAGCGCCCAGCGGATGCTCAGTGCCACGAGTAGTGCCACGGCCGACGAGTCGGCACCTCCACTGGCCGAGACGACAAAACCGTGCGAACGACTTTTACGCAAGTAGTCGAACAAGGCGAGCGGCACGGCGCGGCTGAATTCTTCGAGCTTGTGGTCGCTCGATATTTCCCACGCTTTTGGGTTGGCCAATCGCTTGACCGCGACCGGTTGCGATTGCCACTCCAAAGATCGCTCAATTTCGTTGAGCCACCCGTCGCTCCACCCACCCGCTGTTGTCAAACGAGGTCCAGCGTCAAGCGATTGAACTCGAATCCGGCGATTGTTGGCGATGTCGATATCGGCGATCGTGATTCCGTGATCTTCGTAACCGAACAAGGTTCCACGAGCGATCATCTTTCCACCGCACGCGACCAATCGGCCCCCGTCGTAAACAGAGCGGCCCGATTCATTGCCGAGCAAATTGCAGTAGGCATAGGCCACACCGAATGCTCGCGAGCTTTCGAGCACAAACCGTTCGCGAATGCGTTGTTTGCCAAAGGCAAAGTGACTAGCACTGGGGTTTAACAGGATGTCTGCACCACGTCTTGCGTATTGCGCACCAATCCGACGAGCGACCCATGCATCACGGCAGATCTCGATGCCGATTTTGATGCCCCCTAGGTCGTAAAGCAAATCGCCAACATGTAAGGCGTCGCCATCGAGCCAACCGTGCACGTGGTCGTCGGTGTCGGTCGGCCAGGGACGGAACCAGCGCGATTCATAATGAATGCCATCGGTCGCCATGTGCTGCTTGAGCGAAATGCCGACGATTTCGCCATCGACGATCATCGCCGCCCCGTTGTAGAGCGACGAGTCGACGAAGACCGGCGTGCCGACAACCACAGCCAGTCCTTGGCAATGCTCGGCAAGTTTGCGAACCACATCAATCGCCCCCTGCTGCACGTCGACAGCAAAGTGCATGTCTTCGCAGCCGTAGCCGGTGACGCACAGTTCGGGAAGGCAAATGAGCTGTGCTCCCTGCTCGCGGGCATCGTCGATAACGGCGACCATGCGGCTGAGGTTTCCCGGCCAATCGAGCGGTGTTTGGTTGACGGTCGCAACTGCGAGGCGAACATATTGCAAGTGATGGGCTCCTGAACCGTTAATGGTTAAATTACAGCGTACCACGCATGAGAGCCAATCGCAGCGTGTTGAGGCCAATCTTGGCATTGCGAATGGCCTGAATCGACGGGTGCCCCACGCTCGAAAACCACTCGATTGTTTCGTTGTTGGCGGTGACGATCGCTACCGCAAATGCGGGTGCCGTCGCGTGGACAATGTCTCCTTGGTCGACGACACCCCCGACTGCAAGGCCAAGCGTCGCCCCGAACTGATTGCGAGCTTGCCGTGCGAGTTCAACGGCGGGCGTTGCATTCGATGCGGGCAGAATGAGGCCACCGCAAAACTGCCTGCCATTCGCAGCGTCGCCCCGCAGCCACTCGGCCATCAAACCACACGAAGCAACTTCAGCGGTGGCGATCGTCTCCTTTCGGTCGGTCAATTTCTTCAACAATACCGTTTGCAGTTCGTCTTCTTCTTCGCCAAAAATCAAATGGCCGAGAGCCTCGTAGATAATGGCGACCGTCGGCTGCATGGCTTGTTGACAGGCCTCGGCGTTCTCGCCGGCGGCCGTTATCCGCAGCGTTATGGTCGCACCGCTGGCCGTGATTCCCACGCGTGGCTCGCGGCCCCGTTTCACGAGGTCGGGCAGCTTTGCTTCGACGTGACTTTCGCCGAGTCCAAAGCAATGAATGCGGCGATGGCGAAGCACTCGCTTGGCATCCGAGCCGGGCAAGTTCAGCACCACACTGTCGGCGAACATTGGTTTCATCTCGGCTGGCACGCCGGGCAGCGCGAACAACCGGCTTGCCGGCTGCGATTCACGCGGCACCATTGCGAAAATGCCCGGAGCCGTGCCGTGGGCGTTGGCAATCGGCTGTGTCCCTTGGGGAAACATTGCTT
Organism: Pirellulales bacterium; assembly: GCA_041752635.1. Classification (GTDB taxonomy): domain Bacteria; phylum Planctomycetota; class Planctomycetia; order Pirellulales; family Lacipirellulaceae; genus JBGSWC01. The sequence goes on from JBGSWC010000197.1 coordinate 5,183, forward strand.
GCAACTTGTTCTTCTCGGGCATCGACCGCCCCCGGCTTGCGAACATCGATTCGATGGTGGCAAGCGACGGTTCGTCGAGCACCAGTTCGGTGTGGAGCACCGCGGCGATCGCCTCGCGCGTCAGATCGTCGGCCGTGGGGCCGAGCCCGCCGGTGGCGACTACCACGTCGGCTCGCTGGGTGGCGGCAGCGAAAACGGCGATGTTCGCCGCCAAATCGTCGGCCACGGTCGTGTGATACACAACATCGGCACCAAGTTCCGTCATCCGCTCGGCGAGCCACTGTGAATTGGTGTCGAGCCGCTGTCCGGTGGTGATTTCGTCGCCAATCGCAATGATTTCTGCAATCATTCTGCTATTCTCGCTGCCGGGCCGGGTGTCGCCCAGGGGCGGTTCAACTAGAATCAGGATACCGGCGAAACCACGACAAAGCCGCGGTGTTTAAAAGGACGACGATATTTTTCGCACTCTAGCTAAGCCAATTTCGCATGTTTAGTCCTATCTTAAGAACTTGCGTACTATCAACCATTGTTCTGGTTGGCAGTCTACCAATGGCTGCGAACGTGGTCGCCGATGAAGTGGAGGAGCGGATACAGCGTGAATCCCGCGAGCGTGCCGAATACATGCGTCGCATGGACCGCAACGGCGACGGCATGATCTCGCCCGACGAGGTCGACGGTCGTGGCGGCAGTTCGTTTCAGCGTCGCGTTGAAGCGATGGGACTTGACCCTTCAAAACCGGTGGCCCTTGAGACCTATTTGGGTGAACGGGTTCGCATGGATTCGGCCGAGGCGCGGGGAACCGAATACAAACCCCAGTGGCACAGCGACCCCAGCATGAAATTTGGCACCACCGAAAAACCGGCCAAAGCGGCCGACTTCGATAAACCAATCACGGCCGACGAGCGGGCCGCGCTTGGCATGACCAGCACGGCAGCAACCGCGGGCGGCTCGGGCAGCAATCTTTCGCGTCAAGCGCGGGCCGTCGACGACAAAGTCCGCAGTTACGCGAAAGGCATCCTCGAACGCTACGACGACAACAAGAATGGTGTACTCGAAAGCGACGAAGCGAAAGACATGCGTGGCGGAGGCGAGCGTTACGACAGCAACAAAGATGGCAAAGTGACACTCGACGAACTCACAGTGGTCCTCGCCGGTTTTACCAGCAGCAGCGGCGGGAGCGACGACAATCGTAGCAGCAGTAGCAGCCGCGACGACTCACGACGTGACGATTGGCGACGCGATGATTCGAGGCGACCCGAGTCGAGCGATCGCCGTCCGATGTGGGGGCGACGCGACGACGAGCGAAGTAAAGAGACAAGCAACACAAGCGACAACGATAAGCGACTTTCCTATCGATTTACCCCCGCGATCGAGCGATTGCCAAAGGGGACGCCATCGTCATTCATCGACAAAGACGAGAATGAAGATGGCATGGTTTCAATGCACGAGTTTGCCTCTCGTTGGACCAGCAGCGAAGTCGCTAAGTTCCAGGAACTCGACCTCGACAACGATGGCGTGATTACGCCCGCCGAAGCCATTGCGGGTCGCATGCGTTAAACAGGTCGATAGTTCTTTCGCTGGCCGAGGCGGTCGGTTCACTTTTTCGGAAGCGAGCGAAACAGACTCTCGATCCCCTTAAGTCGCACCGCCGGGGCGGTCTAGCTGCATGATCTCTAAATCCAAAAAGCGCCGCTTGGTTGCAATTCCGCCCGGTGCAGAGAACCCGCCTAGCTGGCCATTGCTGGCAAGCACCCGGTGGCACGGCACCACGATCGGCAGTGGATTACTCGCCATCACCCGTCCCACGGCTCGTGCGGCACCCGGCCGACCGACCCGCCGGGCCAGTTCGGTATAAGTCGTCGTCTCGCCCCAGCCGATTTGTCGGCAGCAATTGGTGACTCGCCGACGAAAGTCAGTGAACTTTGCACACGCGATCGGCACATCGACAAAACTCACAGCTTCGCCGTTCGACCATCCACGAAAGCGACTGGTTAGTTCGCGCGAGAACGACTTGGCCTGCTCGTCACCGCAGTCCGCGACGGATGGCAATTCACAAGACTGGCCGCGTGACTTCAAGATAGCCACCCGCGCAAGTCGCCACGCTCCGTCGACATGGGAGATATGCCACTCGATGATACCGACTGGTGTCGCAATCCGGTTTGCGAAACTCACGACCGAATCGCTGCCTGCTTTGACTGACGTCATTGCTGAAAACTCCCATTTTCTTGCCGGTTAATCTTTTGACACCCGCGCGTATCGCATTCTATACTCCGGTTAGGCGATGTCGACTACCAAACGCGAGTCGACGCGGAAGGAATCACGGGCCGACAACCTTACGGAGTTATTTGCACGATGATTGACTACGGTTCGATCGCCGACGACTTTTATTGCAATCTGTCGCTGACGACAGAAATGCCCCTCGGCGGATCGCGGGAGGCGATCTTGCACTATGTCGAGCAATTGCAAAAGCGATTTCCCGAATTGGCCAATTTCTATGGTCGCGCAAAAAACGACTACGTGATCGAAGGAGATAAAGAGGCCGGGTGCTATCGATGGAGTTCGATTGAGCCAAGGCGATTGTCGTCGGGCTTTGTAAATCCCGATAAAATCGACGATGCGCTCGAACAACATCGCGAGGTGATGGAAATCGCTCCCTATGCACTGTCGATTAGCCCGCTCGATTGCGAATCGATCGATTTGTTGTTTGGTTTCGACTTCACCTACCGCGGCGACCACAATCGGCTCGTCGCCGAAGCCCTCGGCTTGCCGCCGGCTTTCGAGCAGTTGGCTCACAGCACGCCGGCGAAGTACGTCAATCACGAGCCTAGCATTACGATTGCCTTCGACGACGATTGCCGCCTGCAATGTCGGGTGGGCGTCGAGACCCGCACAACGCCCTCTCACTTGCGCTCCGGCGATTTTCCCGAAGAGCAACTGAGCGTTTATGTCACAACTCGGCGATTCGGCAGTATCGATGTAAAGTCTGGCTTCGCTGGCACGATCGAACAACTCAGTAACTTAGCCGACGAAGTGATTGGCACGCACGTCGTCGACAACATTCTTGAACCGCTCGCCAAGACAATTGCTATCAATTGATCGCAGTGCAGGTACCGCTTAAAGAAGACCGGCTGGAAAGTGGGCTTGCTTTGTCGAACAGCGACCCCCGGCGACACGGTTTAAATTACAACAGGGGGGCGAAAAATAGTGCCGCCCCGCTACGGCACACCCGCCGCAATAATCCGCCCACCACCGGCCCCTCCCTCGGGACCAAGTTCCACTAGCCAGTCGGCGCTCGCCAGCACCGAGGGGTGATGTTCGACGACGAGCACGGTGTTGTCGGCGTCGACAAGTTGGTGCAGCACGTCGAGTAGTTGAGCGACGTTTTGTGTGTGCAGTCCTGTCGTCGGTTCGTCGAGCACAAACAGCGTGTGGCCGCTGGCTGGTTTCCCCAGCTCGGCGGCCAGTTTAATGCGTTGGGCTTCACCCCCCGAAAGGGTGTTGCTCGGTTGGCCGATGGGGAGATAGCCAAGCCCAACGTCGGCCAATGCTTGGAGCATCCGCCGAACATGGCTTAGCTCTGAAAAAAAGTCGAGCGCCTCATCGACGCTCATTGCCAATACATCGGCGATGCTTTTTCCACGAAACGTGACCGCCAAGGTCTGGCGATTGAATCGGCGGCCTCGACAGGCGGGGCAAGTGACAAATAGATCGGGCAAGAACTTCATTTCGATTCGTTGAGCCCCCTGACCTTGGCACTCTTCGCAGCGACCCCCCGGCACGTTGAAACTGAACCGGCCGATCTTGAAGCCGCGTTGTTTTGCCAGCTTGGTTTGGGTGAACAGTTTGCGAATCTCGTCGAACAGGCCCGTATAAGTCGCAGCATTGCTGCGCGGCGAGCGGCCGATGGGGCTTTGGTCGACGCGGACGATTCGTTCGATCTGCGAGACACCTTGGAGGCTTTTGTAAGGCCCGGGTTGTTTCATTGCTCCATGCAATTTGGCGGCGATTGCCCGGCTGAGCGTGTCGAGCACCAGCGAGCTTTTCCCGCTGCCGCTGACACCGCCCACAGCGACGAACAGCCCGAGCGGCAGATCGAAATCGACGTTCCGTAAATTATTTAGCGTCGCCCCATGCAATTGAATCTGCTTCGTCTTGCGGCGAGCCCTTCGCAGAGGGCGAGGCAGAATCTGTCGACGGCCCGACAGATAGTCGGCTGTGACCGAATCGACTTCGACTGCCATCACTTCGTCGGGCGTGCCCTGTGCGACAACCCGCCCGCCGTCGCGTCCCGCGCCGGGGCCGATGTCGATTAGCTCGTCGGCCACGTGCATGAACGCCTCGTCGTGTTCGACGACGACGACGGTATTTCCTTGTTGCTGCAACTCGCGAAGGATAGCAATCAGCCGCTCGGTATCGCGGGGGTGTAAGCCCATCGATGGTTCGTCGAGCAGGTACAGCACCCCCACAAGTCCCGAACCGAGTGCCGTCGCGAGACGCACTCGCTGGTGCTCACCTCCGCTGAGCGACGCCACCGGTCGGTCGAGAGACAAGTACCCTAGCCCCGCTCGATCGAGAAACTTCAATCGGCTAACGATTTCGGCAACGATTGGCTCGGCGATAGGCTGCTTGTCGCCGGCGAAGTTGGCGGCTATTAATTTTGACAGCGACTCGGCAATGGCGAGCCGGGTCAGTTCGTAGATCGGTAGTCCCGCCACCAGGGCACAGCGGGCCTCGGGTTTGAGCCGGGTGCCACGGCAGTCGGCACAGGCGACGTCGTCACGTAAACCTTCCAGCTTCGCGCGCAGTTTATCGCTGGTCGACGTCGCAAGCAACTTCTCGAACTCGACTAACAGCCCGGCGAATCGCTTGCCATTGCCGTCGAACAATTGTCGCCGCTTGGCATCAGGCCAGTCACACAGTGGTGTCGTGTCGTCGACATTCACACTGCTCGCGAACTTCAAAATCCTTTCGAGCAACTGACTGCGTTTCTTCGGTGGGAGAATCTTGAGCGCCGTTATCGCCCCATTGGCGACCGATAGCGAGTCGTCGACGATAAGTGCCTCATCAAAACCTTCGATTCGACCAAGTCCGCTGCACGTCTCGAAGGCGCCATAGGGACTATTAAAACTAAACGTCCGTGGCTCGACCTCGATCAGATTCGCGCCGCATTTGGGGCAAGCGTATTTCGTGCTGAACGCCTGTTCGCGCCATTCGTCGCTCTGTTTATCGTCACGCGTTTGATAGACGATCGTGAGCAGCCCTGCGCCATGCTTGAGCGCAAGCCGAATCGACTCGGCGAGTCGCGAGTCGAGACCCTCGCGAATCACGACGCGATCGACTACGGCATCGATGTCGTGAGCTTTCGCGGCGGTGATATCGGGCAATTCGTCGATCGGAAAGGTGGCTCCGTCGACTCGCAGCCGCGCAAAGCCTGCCTTGCGAGCGACATCAATCAGGTCGGCGTGCTTCCCCTTACGACCTCGCACCAGGGGCGCGAGGATCATCACGCGGCTCTCAGCCGGCAAGGCGACAATCTGTTGCTGAATCTGTTCGGGTGTTTGCTGTGAAATCTCGCTGCCACAGTCGGGACAACACAATTCGCCCGCCCGAGCATAGAGCAGCCTTAAGTAGTCGTAGATTTCGGTCAGAGTGCCGACAGTGCTGCGTGGGCCGGGCGCGCCCTGGTGCTGGTCGATGGCGATCGTCGGCTGCAATCCCTCGATGCGATCGACGTCGGGACGTCTAATCTGGTCGAAATATTGGCGGGCGTAGATGCTGAGCGAATCGATGAATTGCCGTTGTCCCTCCGCCAACAGCGTGTCGAACACCAGCGAGCTCTTGCCGCTGCCGCTCACGCCGGTGACAACGACCAACTTGTTGCGGGGAAGCGTGACATCGATGTTGGCCAGATTGTGAGTCCGCGCACCGAAAATACGCACCTGCGGCGATTCGGGCGGCGCGGCAGGGCTTTCGGCAGACATGGATCGTTTCTCGACAAGACTCAAGACCACCCCAGCAGACCCAATGGGCACCGGGCGAACTCTTGACGGTATCACCCACCCCCCCGCCCGGCAACGCCTTCGAGTGATTGACAGGCCGAACCGACACGCCGATCGCCTTGTCCCTGATCGGGAGACGTATTAAACTGTCGTTCCGTTCGGAGGGTAAGCGAATGGCTAGCAGACTGATTCGAAATCAGTTGCCGGGTAACCGGTTGAGGGTTCGAGTCCCTTGCCCTCCGCTCTGACATTTCTCGTCGCCGTAACTGCCTACAGATTAACGACTTGCGCTTTCACAATTGATTGACACAGTTGGACTGAGTCAAAACTGAGTCAATCAATTTGTTTTCGCGATACTCTCATTCACATTCGGT
>JBGSWC010000198.1:0-7053 GCA_041752635.1 Pirellulales bacterium
GGGTTCGACACGTTGCGGCTAGCCTATACGGTCGCCGGCGAAACGTCCGCCCGTGTCGGTGATGTTGAGTTCAGTTCGCGCAACACCTTGGTGTTGTTGGTCGATCCCAGCAACGGTTCATCGAGCCTAGTGAATCAATCGAATTTCGACATTGAGCTTGACAGCTATTTCGTTAGCTCAATCGCCGACGTTCTCGATCCAACTGGTTGGAACGAACTAAGTGAAAGCGATTCGGGCTGGATTTCTTCGACTGGCCAGCCAAATCGACTATTCGAAGGACGATTGTCCGGTTCTAACTTCCTTACGGCGAACGGGGGATCACTCGCCATTGGTGCTCCCGTCGATTTTACACTGCTAAGCGACGAGACCGACTTGAGGTTTCAATTTACGATCGCAAGCTCGCCAACCATGATTACCGGCGGCGTGCTGTTCGTCGCACCAAATTCGAGTGTTGAGCTCTTGGGTGACACAAATAACGACGGAGTTGTGAACACGCTCGACATCGACCCGTTCGTTCTGTTGCTCACCAATCCTGCTGGTTACGCAGCGGCATTTCCTGGTGTCGACACACTCGCTGTCGGTGACATCAACATGGACGCCGTGGTGAACACGCTCGATATCGACCCCTTCGTGGCTCTGCTCACCAGCGGCAGCCTTGTATCGGGTAGCAACGCCGTTCCTGAACCAAGTACCTTGGTAACGGTCATGCTATCCGTCGTCACTTTCTCGACTGTGTTACGACGTACCGGTCGTCGCAGTCGATAACCACTGTGCAACTGACGACATGACGCGTCTGCCTGTTTAAAGAAAAGGATGAGATTGTTATGCGAATTGCCAAACGGCACACAAAGCTCGCGTTTACTTTGGTCGAACTACTGGTGGTGATTGCGATCATCGGAGTTCTGGTGGCACTGTTGCTGCCAGCCGTTCAGTCGGCCCGCGAAGCAGCCCGTCGCGCCCAATGCCAAAATAACCTCAAACAACAGGCATTGGCCGTAATTGGTTATGTCGATGTGAACAAGAAGTACCCAGTTGGGGTCAAAGGCGGCAATCCACAAGCCGCTGTCGGAACGCTGGCCGAGGAGTCAGGATCTGGTGCTGGTTTTTGTGACCGAGGCCTCGGCTGGGCGGCTTACGTGCTGCCATTTATGGAGCAGCAAAATGTGTACGATCGTGTGTTCGATAGCTCGGGTTTGCCACTACAGCCGGGCGACGTATTCCCGTTTCCCAACATGTTGCAGTTCGGTCCGATCTTGATCAACGAACCGGTTTGGCGTGGTGGCGACCAGGTGATCGACACCTTTCGGTGTCCGTCGTCCGACATACCCGACATTGCTGAAGAAAATCATTCCGAGTATGTCAACGGCTACGCAACGAGCGACTACAAGGGAAGCAACGGCTTCGCCGACCAAGGCATTTTCAGCCATCTGTGCGACGGCGAGCGAGCCAGAGCACGCTTCCTGGGCCGCGATGGCGAGAAGGCGGGCATTCTTGAAGTCGCGCCTAAGCATGTTACCGACGGTTTAACGAACACCCTGTTGATCGGGGAATCGGCCTACTATCGCCGAACCCGTCAACAGTTTGAGAGTGGCGGCGGTGGTGGCGGTGGAAACAGCATCGGTGTTGAATACTGGCCACTTTGGATTGGCGGTGTCGTCAGCGACGAAAACACGTTGTTCAAGACTGAAGACCAGGTTCCCATCAACTGTGGAATAGCCGGAAAATCCCTCGACGCGTTCTTCTATGGAACCAAAGCGGGTGCCGACATTCGTTTCCAGAATGGCCCAGTCGATAACGATTGTGCCTTTAGCTGGCACACGGGGGGTGCCTTCTTCGCGATGTGCGATGGTTCGGTCCAGTTCTTGCAAGAAGACCTTGACAATCAAACTTACCTAAATTTGGGCGCTCGCAACGATAACAACGTTATTCAGGGCTATTAGTCAGACAAGTATGAACGAAACAAACCTCAAAAAACTGAGTCGCGTGATCGTATGGTCTTTTGTGGTCGTCGCGGCGCTGATGTCTATTGGTTGTGGCTCTGATCGTGTAACGGCCGAAGGCATGGTCACAGTCGATGGCAACCCCGCTAACGGTGGCCAACTCTTGCTAAGCCAAACCGAAGGCGAAAAACATCGGGCGTTTGGATATGTGGGAGACGATGGTCGCTTCGTGCTCGGCACCGAAGAGGGCGAAGGAGTGTTGCCCGGCAATTACTCGATCGCTTACCGAGTCGAGATCGATTCCGCCAAGCAGGCGTCGATGCCCGCATCGGTTCGCCAGCAGATGACCGGTGATACGTTCACATTGAGCTACACGAGTCCACCTGACGTGCTGTTGAGTGTGCCCGAAGGAGGATCATCGGAACTAGAGATTTCGATCGATTCGAGGCGTGGGTGGACGCGTGGGTTAAGTGACTAGCGACAACAATTAACAACAATCCGCGACTCGATAAACGTGATTTACCTTTCCTCCGGTGTAAAAAACATCGACGCTCGACAATCCGGTAAATCACGACAATGACAACGATAACGATAACGACACTGACTTCGATTGATTCCGTAAATTAACTGAGTTTTTTGCCACTTTTGACGAGGTACGACTAATGACGACTCAAATGACTGACCTATTCACCTGCCTTCGCGGCGCGTGCCTTCTGATCGCGTTCGTGACGTTAGCGTCGCAGACAAGCCAAGCCGAGATGGTCTTCGACAACGGAGCAGCGAATTTTCTCAGCGGTCCGGCTGGCGATCCTCCGATGAACGTGGAAGTCGCCAATAGCGGCGGTGGTTCTGCGACGACGTTGACTGTCTTTCCCGTCGCCACCATCGGCGAGAATGGCGATGGGCTGAGCATTGGCGTATCTGATTCGTCGATCTTCGCAATGGTCGGAGGCACCGCTTCGGGTGATATTGAAACTCGCGATTCGTCGCTCGCACTCATCGCCGGTGGAGTCATCGATGGCGACGCTTTCCTTTCCGGTAGCTCACAGCTAATCCTCTCGACAGCATCCATCGACGACGTGGAAGCTAGTGGATCGTCTGTCTTTACGATGCTCCCTGGTGGCGAGATCGGTGACGACGCTTTCTTCGAGGGATCGTCACGGCTCTTGATGAGCGGGGGCGTTTTTCCAGATGAACTTCAATTTTTCGACAATGCGACTGCGCTCATCACCGGTGGCGAAGTAGGCGACGACATCGTGGTCGTCGGCAATGCCTTTGTGCAAATTGAAAATGTTGTGCTTGACGACACCCTTGAAGTGTTAAACGGGGGCTCCGCATTAATTAACGGTGGCGTTTTCGGCTCGATTGAATCCATCACCGGCACAAGTGTCATCATGAATGGCGGAACTCTCGACGGTGCCGAAGTTATTAGCAATCAAGCGAGCACGCTGTTTCTCGGCAACGCTCTGGTACAATCGGGTGCTGACATCACGTCGGGTCTTCGCGGCACCGTCGAAGTCGATGGCCTTCATGGTGATTCCGTTAACATGTCGATCACCTCTTTTTCCAACGGCACATTCCGCAACTTCGATCTCGAAACAGTCGCGGTCGACCTCGCCAACCGGAGTTCGGCCACCCTGCTCGGCGGATCAGCTGATTCGTTCACACTTGCGTTGAACCAGTCAGAGGCCCTCATCAATGGTGGCGATATCGGCTCTCTCGAAATGACACTTGAGAATAGCTCGGAAGTCCGCATGGTGCGTGGCGATTTCGACGGCATTACGGCTGAGATACTTTCAGGCAGCGCACTGACCGTTGGTGGGGGAATGTTCGCCTTCAATGGTATTGCTATCGAAAACTTGAACTCCGTGTTCGGTCCGGGTGCCTATATTCCTGAAACGGGCGAACTGCGATTCCCGTCAGGCACCGTAACCGGCATCCTGGCCGATGGTTCTCCTTTTTCACTGAACTACTCTCGGCAACCAGCGCCGATTGGCAGCCAGGGTCAGATTTTCCTGCAAGCAGTGCCAGAACCATCTGCCTTTGTTGCTTTGCTGGTTGGCGGAACCGCTCTGCTCGTCGGTCGACGCCGATTTCGCTGAGTTCTATCGGCTGCAGTTTTCACGTTTACTAACGTCCCTTTTTACATCGAGTGTAGTTTTCTTATGTACTTGTTTGCGAACGCAAAAATCGCGTCTGTTGTCGTCGCTGCTTTATTGCTTGGTGGAAATTTTGCAGTTGCCCACGAAGAGCACGAAGTGCACGACCATGACTCGAAACCAGCAAGCCATTATCTGCCGAGCGAGCGTCCCGACAGAATCGTGCTCACCTGGGCCGATGATCCAACGACAACGATCAACATCACCTGGCGTGTAGCCGTTGGTGGAGGAAAGCCTGTCGTCGAATTTGCACAAGCTAGCAAGCTGGTTGGAAACCTCAAAGACGGGACGGTGCCCATGGCGAAATCGATCGCTGGTAGCGCCGAAGAGTTCAAATCAGACCTCGGAACGGCCACGATTTGCACGGCTCAACTGACGGGTCTTCAACCAAAGACGATGTACTCTTACCGCGTCGGCGACGGCGATGACTTTAGTGAATGGCTGCAATTTCGCACGGCTAGCGCCGATGACTCTCCCTTCACGTTTGTCTATTTCGGCGATGCCCAAAATGCCATTCGCCCGCTATGGTCGAGGGTCATTCGCGAAGCCAATCAACACGCCCCACGCGCCGATTTCATGCTGCACGCGGGCGATTTGGTTAACAACGGAGAAGTCGATGGCGAATGGGGCGAGTGGTTCGAGGCGGGTGGGTGGCTCAACGGTATGATTCCCGTTGTCGCGACTCCCGGCAATCACGAATACGTCGACTCCAGCGACGGCAGCGACAACGAGCAGCTCACGCTCCATTGGCGCCCGCAATTTCAGTTTCCTGAAAATGGACCGAAGGGACTCGAAGAATCGACCTATTGGTTCGATTACCAAGGCGCACGCATCATTTCGCTCAATTCGAATGAGAAGATCGACTACCAAATAGCTTGGTTAGAAAAAGTATTGAGTGACGAAAACCGCCCCAAGTGGACTATTGTCACCTTTCATCATCCGGTCTTCTCAGCCGCGAAAGATCGCGACAACCCCGGCCTGCGGAAGGCTTGGAAACCAATTTTTGACCAGTACGGTGTCGACCTCGTACTCCAAGGGCACGACCACACCTACGCGCGTTCTAAATTGGGCGGGCCGGCCGTTAACGTCGCGACGGGAGTTCGCACGAACGAAGGAAATGCCGTCTACGTGGTGAGCGTGAGTGGCCCCAAAATGTATCCGCTACAAGATCGTTGGGACGCCGCCCGCGTCGCATCCGGTGTTCAGCTCTTTCAGGTCATCAAAGTGTCGCCCAAGTCGATCGACTACGAGGCTCGACTCGCTACCGGCGAGCTCTACGACGCCTTTCGATTAACCAAATCGACTGATGGCACAAATTCGCTTGAAGACTTGTCTCCCGATCGACCCGAAATCCGCACAAACATCGGCGAATAACTTATCGCCTTGCGGCTAGCGATCGACTGGGTCTCTCTTGCAACACCGGTTTCGCATTGTTCGACAGGCCAGCTTTCGCGGCCTACGAACCAGCGATGCTCAGCGGCTTTAACATTCCTGTCTTCAATCGAGTGCTCTGATGCGTTTTCCATTATTTTCAGTTTGTCTGCTCGCACTGCTTTGCATTATCGCCCCAGCGCCGCTATTTGCTGACCCCGCCGAGCGAGTACATATCGTGCCCACTGAATATTCGACTATTCAGGCTGCCGTCGAGGCCGCCAAGAATGGGGACACAATACTCATTAAACCAGGCACCTACCACGAGGCCATCGTCGTCGACAGTAAGTCGCTGAAGTTGACGTCTGAGTTCGCAACGACAAATTCGCCGCAGTCAATCGAACGCACAATAATCAGCGGGGCGATCGTTGAGAACGACGAAAACGAAGGTCGCAACGACTTCGCAATCAAGATTATCGGAAAGTCCAGCAACGGTACATCGATCTCGGGTCTGACGATTCGCGATGCTGACGATGGCATCAACTGCGAGTCACAGGTCGACATTAACAACTGCCTATTTCTCTACAATGTCGACGCTATCGACTACGAAGGGGGTGGCGGTACTTGTCGAAACAATCGATTCGAACGTAGTGAAGACGACGCCATCGATCTCGACGGCCCGTGTGAGGTCGAGATCAAGCACAACATGATCATTAATAATCTCGACGATGGTATCGAAATCCGGTTGCAACCATACGATGGACCGCTCTTGACGGTTTCGATCCACGACAATGTGATTGCAAACAATGCCGAAGATGGCATCCAAATTATCGACTACCCAGCGTTGACGAAGCGTTCAATCAAAATTGACAACAACCTGATATCGAACAACACGATGGCCGGCATCGGTTTCATGAATGACGCCGTAACGCGCGAAGACTATCGGGCGGCCGATATACCCGAACAGATCAAGATCACCGGCAACACAATCGCGGGCAACGAAGTCGGACTCGCCGCCAGTGGCAAAGTGAAGGTTGCCCGCAACCACTTTGCACAAAACAGCCGATCTGCCATTCTCACGCGAAATGCCGATTGCTTTTCTCGCAACCCGACCAATCTCTTCTGGTTGAATGCGAAACAGTGCGACAAACCGAATTAGTTCCCATTGAATTGTTCCGTTCCCGGTATCCCTGCTGAGCTTCGCACTCAGACGCGCTCGCTCGTTCCATCGCCCAAAGCATGTCTGATCACAGCAATCGCCGCGACATACTCACTCGCCGCTTTTAATTGGACGCCCGTGGTAATCAAAATTCTGCACGCCACTCAGGTGACAATCGGCACCATCGGCAAGTAGGTCTGCGAGCGACTTGGCAGAGAGCATGAGATTCGAGCGATTGATGGCAATGTTCGGTTTGCGTTTGCGGTAGTCGAGTTTAGCGCTAATGCACTTCGGCTCCAGGCCGCTATACCCGTCGATTGTCACCACACATTTGCCGCTGGCTTTGATGAGTTCCTTGGCACCGCTCGGCAGAATGCCGCCGTCGAACGTCGCCTGAAAGAAGGTCTCAGAGCGTTTGTCGACC
>JBGSWC010000199.1:0-12099 GCA_041752635.1 Pirellulales bacterium
GCCCGTGCTGCCCACGTTGAATACGTGGGCGGTGCCGATGGTAATGCCACTTCTCTCGACAATCTCGTTGACCACCGCCGTCAAATCGCGGAGGTGTCCGTGTCCTTGTGTTTCGAATTGGTGTTGCTCTCGATAGACGGCCATAGAATTCTCCCAACATTTCGCACCGCGACTTGGCCCAAGACCGATGTGCCAGCATAATGCGAGTTCTCTATTGTATACAACACGCCCGCTCTCGATCCGTTTCGCCGCTGCGAGCCAACGAGTTAAAAAATGACCAAGTTGCTGCTTTTCTTAGCCACTTTCTCAACACTCTACGCCAGCATGAACGCTCATTCTGCCGAGTCTTACCCTCCTACCAGACGGGTCGACCATGTCGACAATTATCACGGCACCGAGGTCGCCGATCCCTATCGTTGGCTCGAAGCCGATGTGCGGCAGTCAGAAGAGGTAGCCGCGTGGGTGCAAAAGCAGTCTGACTTTGCCGAAAAATATCTGTCGGAAATACCAGTCCGCGACAAGATTCGCGAGCGGCTGAAGCAGATTTACAATTACGAACGATTCAGCCCGCCAAGCAAGAAAGGCGACAATTACTTCTATCAACGCAACGATGGGCTGCAAAACCAGTCGGTGCTCTACGTCGCCGATTCGCCGGTGGCCAAGGGTCGAGTGCTGATTGATCCTAACGAATGGTCAGACGACGGCACCGTTGCCTTGGCCGATTATTCAGCATCCAAGGATGGCAACTGGCTCGCTTATGCGAAAAGTTCGGCCGGAAGCGATTGGAAGACAATCCATGTGCTCGATGTCGAAACGGGCGAAGAGTTGCCCGATTTGCTCGAGTGGCATCGTTTCGGTGGGATCGAGTGGAACAAACAGGGCTCCGGTTTCTGGTATTCGCGTTATCCTGAGCCTACCGAGGGCGAAGAGTTTCAATCGCTCGCACTCAACAAAAAAGTCTATTACCACAAGCTGGGCGACACTCAGGCGCAAGATACACTCGTTTACGAAGACCCCGAGCACCCCGATTGGTCGTTCGGCGTCAGCATGACCGACGATGGCGAGCAACTAGTGCTGTCGGTCTACCAAGGGACTGATCCTCAGAACATGGTGAAACTGCGTGCCGTCGATGGTGGCGATTGGCAAACGCTTGTCGGCGACTTCGACCACGAATACAGCTACGTCGGCAAAGCCGACGGCAAGCTCTTTTTCATCACCGACAGCGAGGCACCAACCAAACGAATCGTCGCCACCAAGGGCGAGGGCGATTTCGTCGAGATCGTCGCGGCTACTAACGACACGATCGAATCAGCCAACCTCGTTGGCGGCAAGTTGCTCGTTCAATACCTGGTCGATGTTAAATCGAAGGTCAAGCTATTCGCGATCGACGGCACACCGGCGGGCGAAGTGCCGCTTCCGGGTGCTGGAACCGCGACCGGTTTTGGTGGTGAACTTGACCAAGACGAAACTTTCTTTGCCTTCACGAACCTCGTCACCCCTACGTCGATCTATCGCTACGATTTTGCCGCTGGCGCAACTGAACTGCTTCGCGCACCGAAAATCGACTTCGACCCTGCGAAATACGTCACTAAGCAGGTATTTGTCGCCAGCAAAGATGGCACCAAGGTGCCAGTGACAATCGCCCATCGCAAAGACCTCGAAATCGACGGCAATCGTCCGACGTTGCTTTACGCTTATGGTGGATTCTCGATTTCCATCTTGCCAGCGTTCTCGACCGACTATGCCGTGTGGATGGAAATGGGGGGCGTCGTCGCCATTGCCAACCTGCGCGGTGGCGGCGAATATGGCGAAGCGTGGCACCAAGCGGGAAAGATCGACAAGAAGCAAAACGTATTCGACGACTTCATCGCCATGGGCGAGTGGCTCATCGATAGTGGCTACACCAATTCCCGGCGCCTCGCGATTCGAGGCGGCAGCAACGGTGGGCTGCTCGTTGGTGCCGTGCTCACACAGCGTCCCGAGCTGTGGGGAGCTTGTCTGCCGGCCGTGGGGGTACACGACATGTTGCGGTTCCAGGAATTCACAGCCGGTCAATTTTGGCGCGACGAATTCGGCTCGTCGGAGAATGCCGACGAGTTTCCTGCGTTGTTCGCCTATTCGCCCTATCACAATGTGAAGCCGGGCACAAAATATCCGCCGACAATGATCACAACTGCCGACACCGACGACCGAGTAGTGCCGATGCACAGTTTTAAGTTTGGTGCCGCGCTGCAACACGCGCAGTCGGGTAACGCGCCGATTTTGTTGCGAGTCGAAACCCGCGCAGGTCACGGAGCCGGCACTCCCACCAGCAAACGCATCGACCAATGTGCCGACGCTTGGGCGTTCTGTTTCAAGCAGTTCGGCTACGAGCCGGAGTAGCCGGATTCGTGAGAATTCGGAGCCCGTAAAGTAACGCTCTGAAGTATTGCCACTTCGGCTACACCGCTCTGCTTGGCGAAGTCGATTGAGCCGAGTTAATCGGCTAACGCTCGGCGATATAACAACGCAGCGAATGATGAGCCAGCATCAGCGGCTTTGTCGCATTGATGGCCGGCCCATCGGCATCGGCATAGATGTCGCCCGGCGGTTCGGCGGCCGTGTCGATAAATAACCGCCAAGTGATGTTGCGAGCCGGTTCGGGAACAAAGAACCGTTGGCTTTCGCCACCCGAGTGCATAAAAATCAGCACATGCCGAGCCGCAGTATCGTGGAGCCAACTGTTGCCAAAAACGCAAGTCAGGCTGTGGAATGTGTTGTTCCAGTCGACACACTCGCCATCGACACCATACCAGCTAACGTCGGGCAATTGGTCGGGCCGCGGCGCGGTGCCGGTGAGAAACTTCTCGCGGCGGAGCGTCGGCTGCTTGCGGCGATAGGCGATCAGTGTGCTGATGAATCGCAGCATCTCATCGTTACGCTCAACGAGCCGCCAATCGAACCAACTTGTCGCATTGTCTTGGCAATAGGCGTTGTTGTTGCCGCGCTGCGTGCGTAGCACTTCGTCGCCCGAGACAATCATCGGCACGCCCTGGCTCAATAGCAACGAAGCGAGCATATTCTTCGCCTGCCGACGCCGCAGCCGCACGATGGGAAGCCTGCGCGTGGGGCCTTCGACACCGTAGTTGGCTGAGTAGTTGTTGTTTTCGCCATCACGGTTATCTTCGCCGTTGGCGAGGTTGTGTTTCCGCTCGTAGCTCACCAAGTCGTTGAGCGTGTAGCCATCGTGCGAGGTGACAAAGTTGATGCTGTGATAGGGATTTCGACCACTAGGCTGATAGAGATCGCTACTGCCGGCGATACGGGTCGCCATCGGACCGGTCATCCCAAAGTCGCCGCGCCAATAACGGCGGATATCGTCGCGATAGTGTCCATTCCATTCGGCCCATCGCAGCTTGGCAAACGAGCCCACCTGAAACGCTCCGGCGGCATCCCATGCTTCGGCGATGACCTTTGTGTCGGCCAGCATGGGGTCTTCGGCAACCAGCTCGACCATAGGCGGATTCGGCACCAACTCGCCTTGCCTGTTGCGACTGAGAATCGACGCTAAATCGAACCGGAACCCGTCGATGTGGTAGTTGTAGACCCAATGCCTGAGACAGTGGAAAATCATCTCGCGAACGATCGGATGATTGCCGTTAACGGTGTTGCCACAGCCCGAGTAATTTTTGTAGGTGCCGTTGTTGTTGAGCATGTAATAAACGTTGTTTTGCAGCCCTTTGAAGCTGAACGTCGGGCCGTGCTCGTTTCCCTCAGACGTATGATTGAATACGACGTCAAGAATCACCTCGATGCCCGCTTTGTGTAGCTCGCGCACCATCGTCTTGAATTGTCGCACCTGGTCGCCCGGCTTGTTGCCTTCCTGATAGCCCCGATGCGGGGCGAAGAACGCCATCGAGTCGTAGCCCCAGTAGTTGCTCCGCACGGGCTGCGAACCGTCGGTTTCCATGATCGGGAATTCGTGAATCGGCATCAACTCGACCGCCGTCACGCCGAGCTTTTTGAGGTACGGAATCTTCTCAATGACGCCTAAGTAAGTACCGGGGTCTTTCACTCCGCTAGTATTCGACTGCGTGAAACCACGCACGTGCATTTCATAAATCACCGACTCGGCGAGCGGCACCTTGAGGTGGCGGTCGCCTTGCCAATCGAACGCGTCGTCGATCACCACACAGCGCGGGGGGCGGACGATGCCGTCCCGCGACGGCATGAACTTGCCGGCCAAAGCGCGTGCATAAGGATCGATCAACCGCGCCCGGCTATCGAAGCGAAAGCCGCGCTTCGGATCGTGAGGACCATCGGCTTGAAAGTGATAGAGCTGGCCCGCGCCGACGCGAGGCACAAAGACACTCCAAATTTCTCCCCAACGATCACGGTCGGCATCGAGCTCCACAATTGTCGTCGGATCGCGATCGGTGATGCGATCGTAAAGCAGCTCGCGCATACCGGTCGCGCTCTTGCTGTAGACAGTAAACTGCACACCTTCGTCGCGAAGCACCGCGCCGTAAGGCAACGGATAGCTGAATTGCATCGTGGGGTGACTTGTCGGGGCAGGCTTTGGCATCGCAACGCCCGCCATGCGGGCAAAGAGGGCAGTTCCCTGGGTGAGCATCATCCGGTGTGGTGCTTTCGTCAAAAGGATAGGTCAATGAGCGGGAAGCGCAGCCCGATTGCTGCATTCCTGGTGTCACTATCAGCTTCGGCGAAATGGGCCAACGACCTTCAGCACGCCATTATCGTACCGCAAGGCTTCGCCCCTCCCTATCCTCCGGGCGGCCGCTAACACAGTCGGGACCGGTACCCTCGTCACGAACGCACCCACTGTCGACCACGTCACTACGGCTTCGATCCGGTAATCCGGGTGACCCGCTGCGTTGACACTTCTCACGCCCCGTTCGTAGAATCTCTCCCCATCCACTGATCAAGCGGAAGTCCTATGGCTAAAACAACTTACAAAGACGCCGGCGTCGATTTGGCGACCTATGCCGAGAGCATGTCGCGATTGCCACGTCTGATGCGGCGTACCGTGTCGCCGCGTGCGATGCCGGTCGACGGGGGTTTCGCGGGGCTGTTTCGGCTCGATTTTGCCGAAGGTCCGTTTCGCCGCAATTACAGCGATCCTGTGCTTGTTTCCTGTACCGACGGCGTGGGCACCAAGCTTGTCGTCGCCCAAATGGCGGGTCGCCACAACACCGTGGGCATCGATCTGGTGGCCATGTGCGTCAACGACGCCCTCTGTATGGGGGCCGAACCACTCTTCTTTCTCGATTACTTGGCCATGAGCCACGACGACCCGGCCCTCGTCGAGTCGCTCGTCGAGGGCATTAGCGATGGTTGCCTGCAAGGCGATCTCGCGCTGATGGGGGGCGAAACGGCCATCATGCCCGATGTTTACAAGCCGGGCGATTACGACATGGCCGGCTTCTGTGTCGGTGTCGTCGACCGCGCGAAACTCATCGACGGTTCGGCCATCGCCGAAGGCGATGTGCTGGTGGGGCTCGCATCGAGCGGCATCCACAGCAATGGCTACAGCCTCGTACGGAAAATTGTCTTCAAGGATGCGAAGCTCGATATCGGCAGCCACGTCTCTGAACTTGGCACCACCGTCGGCGACGCACTAATGGAACCGACGCGCATTTACGTCAGCGCGGTCCGCGAGGTGCTCGCACATTATCGCGTAAAGCAAGTTGTGCACGGCATCGCTCACATCACCGGCGGCGGGCTCCACGAAAACATCGAGCGCATTCTGCCTGCTGGTCTTGCGCTCGAGGTCGAACCCAACAGTTGGCCGGTCCCGCCGGTCTTCACCTGGCTCCAAGAATTGGGCGACGTCGAAGCCAGCGAAATGGCCCGCGTCTTTAACATGGGCATCGGCATGGTGCTGGTCGTCAGCCCCCACTTCGCCGACAGCATCGTGGCCCAAATTGCATCGACCGGCATCGAGTGCCACATTATCGGCAGCATTAAAACAACATAGAACAAAATGTCGCACGGCTCTCTGAGCCGTGAATTCACGATTCGGAGAATCGTGCTACATTTAGCTACTCGCACTGCGATAACTGGCCAGCGCCCGCTTAAATATCCACCGGCTCACCACGAGGCTAACCACGGTGGCGAAGATCGCAAAGATCGCTAGCCCGGCGTAATCCCAGCTTAATGGCTTCGCCAATATCCGCGCTGGAACGTTAATAACAACGAGGATCGGAATCACAAATGTAAAGATCGATTGCAAAGCCACACCCAGCGTGCTGCCGCTGTAAATCTCCATCGGATATCGCGAAAAGTTGGTGATGTAGAACCAAAAGTCATAGAGCGTTTGGTTTCGCCCCAGCCAAATGCTCGTCGCCGCGAGCGAAATCATCACGCAATACAAAATCAACACGCCGCACAACACATAGAGCGGATAGAGCACAAATTGCCACGGCGACAGCACCAGTCCCTCGATCTGAGGAATCGCGACGACGAGCAGCACGAGGGCCAGAAAAAAGTTGCCCAAGGAGCTCCAACCCATTTTTCGCAGCGACAACAGAAACTGCGTGTCGATCGGCTTAAGCAGCGCAAAGTCGAGCCCCCCCGTCCGCACCATCTCGCTCATCTCCTGTGCGTTGGGCATAAAGAAGGTCTGTACCAAACTATTCACAAACATCGTCGTCGCGATAAAGACCCAAAATTCTGCCTTCGTCCAACCGCCAACCAGATCGGTCTTGCTAAAAATAATCTCATAGAAGCCCAGATTCATTAGCATCCAAGCCATGCTCGACACGGCTTCGATAATGAAATTCGCGCGAAACGTCATGTCGCGAATCAAGCTGTTCTGCGCAAACGTCAAGAACAGCTTGGGATACAATAGCAGGTTGCTTGAGGGGTATTTCATTTGGTTATTTTCTTAGCCACAGATCGGCACGGATGAACACAGATGAGATCTCCCTGCGACACCGCCACATGAGATATTAGTCCAACGAGATCGGGCAAAGTGATGGCACTAATCGCAAGTACTCGCCTGCGATTATCTGTGTTCAACTGCGTGCATCTGTGGCTCATTCTATCTACCCACCGAATCCGCTATACCGTCGCACTCCGGCCGCCAATGTGACTCGACAAATAACGATGAACGAAACCGTCCAACCGGCTTGAATCAGGAGACCCTGCACCAGTTCGGGTCCGGTGACTTTGCCCAGAAACACTGCGGCCGGGAAATAGGCCAGATACTTCAGCGGCAGCAAATTCGCGAGCGTCGCCATCGCCGGCCAGTCGTTCAAAAACTCGAGCGGGAACATGTGTCCCGAAAAGAAAAAATTGAACAGCATGTAGACGAACAGCAGCGAACTGACTTCCAAAAACCAAAACCCGATCATGCCGATCGTCGCTTCGAGAAAGAACCCCAGCACAAATGCCAAAATCAGCGACAACATGCCACACGCCATCGTCACCGGATCGGGCCAACCGGGCAAAAACTCGCGACAAAGAAAAAACACCAGCCCATAGGCCCACACCGCTACCGTGTAATAAACCACCTTGTGGGCAATCCGCGACAAAAACAGAAACCCAATGAGGTCGATGGGCTGTACGAGAAACTTCTTGATTTCGCCCGTACGAATCTGCTCGGCGATGCCGGACGCGAGGCCTGGCATACTAGAAAACGCCCGCGCCACCATTGTGAGCAAATAATAGGCGATAACATCGTTGCGTGTGAATCCGGCGATGTCTTGGCTGCTGGCTGCCTTGTAGACCGCCGTCCACAAGAAAATCTGGGTCACAATCGGCAAGAAACGCATCAGCGTCCCCAGCGCAAAGTCGCCCCGATAAACGAGTCGCTCTTCGACACAGATTTTCAGAATCGTCCACCAAGTGGCAATGCGTGCTGTCAATGCTAACTCACTTTCGCCAAATCACTCGCGCGTTGTGCTTCGCTCGATTGATGGAACAGATCGGCAATCACATCCTCGAGCGGCGGGTCTTCGACGCTTACGTCGTCGATGGTGTGCTTTGCCAAGACGCTCGACAACACGCCAGCCACTTTGGCTCGGGGCACACTGATTCGCACCTTGGGCGGTTCGACCGACAGCACATCGCCATAGTGCGCGAGGTCGCTTGGCACGTCGCCGTTGAAGGCCAGCGTCAGCACCTTGTTGCCACTAAAGCGATCGACGATGCCGGTCAGCGAACCGTCGTACATCACCTCGCCCCGCGCAATCACAACGACTCGCTTGCAGAGTGCCGCGACGTCTTTCATGTAGTGGCTGGTGAGCAGAATGGTGATCCTACGCTCTTCTTGGTAATGCTTGAGGAATTTCTGAATGTTGTGTTGCGCGATCACATCGAGACCAATCGTCGGTTCGTCGAGGAACAGCACATCGGGCGAGTGCAACAGCGCGGCAATCAGTTCCATCTTCATCCGCTCGCCGAGCGACAATTCGCGGACCGGTTGATGGAGCAACCGCTCGACATCGAGCAGATCAGTCAGCTCATCGAGCGTACTTTTGAAGGCTGCGGGCTCGATGCGATAGATCTGTTGGTGCAAGCGAAACGACTCGCTGGCGGGCAAGTCCCACCACAATTGATTCTTTTGGCCCATCACCAGCGCAAACCGGCGACGGTATTCGTTTTCGCGTAGCCAAGGCACAAACCCCATCACGCGGGCTTCGCCGCCGGTGGGGTTAATCACGCCCGAGAGCAACTTGAGCGTGGTTGTTTTGCCCGCACCGTTGGGGCCGAGAAAGGCGACAAATTCCCCCTGCTCGACCGACAGATCGATTCCTCGCACCGCTTCCACATCGCGAAACTCGCGATGGAATAGCCCCGTAAGCGACGCCCACAGCCCCTCCCGCTTCTGATAAACCCGGTAGCTTTTGCTGAGCCCCGTAATCTCGATGACGGGTTTGTTCGCTGGCGTCACGTTGTTCGACTCACGGTTAGGCACAGTGGCCGATTATAGGACGTGCTATCCGGAGCGGATAGTGTTATGATGGCGAGAGAGACTCGCCAGCTTGGCTGCAAGGGTCACTCATCATTCAACACTCACCACTTATCATTTCAAGACCATGCTCCCCGATATCAAAATTACGTTGCCCTTGATCTTCATCCTCTGGTGCATTGGCGTCGTCGTCGCCTTCGATGGCTGGGTGCTGCTTGCCTACCCGGCGATGTGGGGTGCCGTGGGGCTGATCTTCTTTGTGATGCAGATGGTAGCCGGCAAAGTGGTGCCGGCGAAGGTTGAATAGTAGCTCGTAGTAACCCGATTCATCGGGTTCTAAAGTTTGCATCGACGGCACCCGATTAGACCGCATGAATGCGGTCACTACGAGCGCCGTATGCTGCTGTGCCACACCTAATGGCAGAAAAAGTTGGTTTACAGTGATCGGTTGGCTAGAATGACGTCTCTTACACCAACTGAGTGATGTCATGTTCCTGCCTCTTGCCCAACTCGTTCCGGGTATCTCCGACGCTGCCTTCTGGTCGATTGTCGCGGCGCTAGTCATTGGCGGCTTGCTATTGCTTTGCTTGATAGCACTGGTCGTCTTTCTCATGCTCCGCACCAGTCGGTTGAGCAAAGCGCTCGCCGCCACCGCTGATGCTGAACTGCGGACGAAACTCTTGCAGCAATCGCATTGGTGGCCCCGGTTTAGGTTTCGGACGATGCTGGTGGGAGTGACGCTCGCGGCGATTTGTTTGGGGATGTTTGTCGCGGAGTGGAATCGGGCAAAGCGTCAGTCACAAATTGTTAGCAATTTGAACAAGGGCTCCGGGGAAGTTCTTGCGCATTACCAACTTGGCGTATTTGGTGACAGTATGATCGCGAAGTTGCTATGCCATTGGGTCCATCCGGACTTCGGTTGCACTTTAACCGATCTTGCCACGATGAGTTATGGCTGGTCCACCGATAATGGTGGCTTGACTGAAGACGATCTTCGACAGCTTGCAAAGCTGAAATCGCTTAATTCGTTGGCGATCGGCGGAGACTTGACCGAGGAGGGAATCGAACTACTTACACGATTGCCAAACCTGAAGCGGTTTGCCTTGGTCAACTGTCGGATTTCCAATGAAACGATCAGAGCAATCGCGAAGATGAAGAAGCTTGAGCTACTTGAACTTCGTTACTTGGACTTGAGTAACGTTGACTTGCAGCAACTGGGGGAGCTCGAAAACCTCCATTTTCTGCACCTCTATGGCAATTCATTGCCAGGCAATCAGGCCAAAATTCTTGCGGAGTCGGATGCATTCAAATCGATCGAGATCGAAATAATGAGTGAATCCGATTTAGCGAAACCGGGCAACAGTGTTTTCGACAACGATCTATTCGGTCGCAACGATGATTGGTCCAACTGCTGGAGGTTCAAAGACAATCGACCCTATTTGCCGACTTATTACAGCGGAGTGCCGGGACCGCCGCAATTTCAAGGGGGCGGTGGCGCGTTCTAAAACGCTTTATGCCGCTTCGCGGCAGCTTTCATTGGTGCCCAACAACAAACTGACCGTCCGCGCTGTCGCTCCCAACTGGGTCTCCACAAACGCCCGCGAGCGTTCGCCAAGTTCTTGGCGGAACGATTCATTCGTGAGGCACTGCCTAACAAACGCTTCCAGCGCCGCTTCATCAGCCACGACTCTCGCCCCATCGACGCTGAGCAGCGCCGCAACAATATCACGAAAATTGCGCGTGTTCGGCCCAAAGCAAGTCGCCACACCATAGGCGGCCGGTTCGATCATGTTTTGGCCCCCTCGGTCGCCGAAGCTGCCGCCGACGAAACCGATGTCGGCCATGCCCCACCACGCGCCGAGTTCGCCGATGGTGTCGATGAGGAGGGTGGAGAATGGAGGGTGGAGGGTGGAGTGGTTAAAGCGGCTGCGCCGCTGGTAGGATAGTTTGCTCGCTTCGAGCAGCTTGGCGACCTCGTCGAACCGCTGGGGGTGGCGGGGGACGATGATCAGTCTTAACTGCGGAAACTCGCGTGCGAGCCGCCCGAAGATGTTGATGGCGATTTGTTCTTCGGGCGCCTGCGTGCTGCCAACGAGCCAAACGATTTCGTTGTCGCCAATTTCGGCCAGTTCACGGAGTTCGCGCGTCTTGGCGTTGTCGCGGCTCGTTTCGGCGCCGTCGTACTTGAGCGAGCCGGTCGTGACAACCGACGGGGCGCTAGCACCAAGCTGGCGAAACCGCTCGGCGGTCGTTTCGTCTTGCGCCGCGATGAGGTCGACCATTCGCAGCGTCCGCGCGACTAGTGGACGAAGTCGCCGATAGCCGCGAAAGCTGTTTTCGCTCAATCGTCCGTTGACGATGGCGACCCTGGCGCCATGCTTTTTGGCGGCGGCAATCAAATTGGGCCACAGTTCGAGTTCGGCCAGAATCAATAGCTCGGGGCGAATGCGCCTCATCGCCCGACGGGCGGCCCAAGTGAAATCGAGCGGGCAATAGCAGACCACGTGCGTCGCGCCATATTTTCGCAGGGCGAGATCGTATCCGGTTTTCGTCGTTGTGCTAACGACGATTTCGGCGTCGGGACGCCTTTGCTTCAGCTCGGCGATCGTCGTGGCGAGCAGATTCACTTCACCCACGCTCACGGCATGCAGCCAGTAACACCCCCCCCTTCCCTTTCGCTGGGGAACCATGCCAAACAGCTTGCTGCCCCACCCTTCACGATACTTGCCCGTTCGGAGGCTCGACCACGCAATCGCCGGCGCAAGCACGACGAGTGCCGCGAGGTAGCAGACGTTAAGTCCCCAGCCGATGAGCTTGTCCACGGGATTCCTTTCCCGAGTGAAGTGTTTAGAAGTCCAAATCGATTTCTCGTGCCGCGTGAATAAAACCGAGAACCCTTACCGAGACATCGTCGATTCGATAGGGTATTTGATAATGGCCGTAGAGCATAACTCGCACTTCGTAGTTCGCACCTTGCCTCAGCAAATATCCATAACGGGGATACTTGCTCAGTCCGTTGACCTTGCTAAATACGCTGTCGACGAATTTTGCCGCGTTTCGAGCGCTGTCTTTGGCAATCCAATCGCTCGCATCGCGTAGCATTTGGAGTGCCCCATCGGTCCAAATTACTTGAACCATGATTGAGCCTGCCGACGCGCTTCTTCTTGATCCATCTCGCGGCCGGC
>JBGSWC010000200.1:0-4930 GCA_041752635.1 Pirellulales bacterium
CGGCGGCGCGGGTGCTGCGGTAGTCGTCAGGGTTTGCAATAGCGCTTGGTCCTGAAGGAGCTTACCGATCAAGTCCTCAGCACCCGTTTTCCCATCCATCCAAGTCATTAAGTTAGCGAGCTGTGTACGCGTTTCGAGCAGCTTGCGAAGCGGCTCAATTTTATTTGCTACCGCAGCAGGCGAAAAATCGTCCATGCTCTCGAACGTCAAGTTGACCATCAAATTGCCTTCGCCCGTCAGCGTATTTTGAACGGGGAACGCAACTCGCGGCTTCATCGCTTTCAATCGGTCGTCAAAATTGTCGACGTCGATTTCTAAGAATTTACGTTGATCGACGGCCGGCAATGGTTCTTCGGGTTTGCCCGAAAGGTCGGCCATGACTCCCATCACAAATGGCAGTTCGATCTTCTTCTCAGAACCGTACACCTCGACGTCATATTCGATTTGCACGCGGGGAGCGCGATTGCGCTGAATAAACTTTTGACTACTCGCTTTGGCCATGGAATGTTCCCCCGTTCGCTTGGCGAACCCTGTGAAGTTTGCTCATTCTTGTTGTGGCAACACCCGATCACGGCTCACACGAACCGAGCCGAGACCAAGGTGTGCGGAAATGCGATTTTGCTCTATCGGTGAGCCGTTACTCTTGATGCTAAGCGGGGGGCAACCGAAACTCAAGACATCTTGGGGAATAACCGAAGTTTTCTTGAGGTAGGCTGCCAGTGGAACTCGGGATAGCGGGGTTTGGGTAAGGTGTAGTCCTGAAGGCCACGTTTCACGCGCGAGTCGGTCCCGGCTCGCCAAAATGACGACCGACAACACGGTGCCGACGGCTAGTCGTCTCCGGCGTCGACGCCGCTAATGAGCTTGGCCTGCGAGACGCCGTCGGGGGCCATGTCTTCAAGAATGCTGAGAAAATCCTTCGTCACGAGACGCTGTGCCCGTTTCAGGAGCAAGGGCACAGGGCTCGAGGGTTCGTATCGGTCGTAGTAATCACAGATCTTGTCGATCATTCGCACGATGTCATCGCGGGTGCGGAGCTCGCCGACTCGTGCCGGCGTGGCAGCAGGTTCATTGCCGCTGTCCGCCGGGGCCGATTCCGTTTCGGTTTCTTCGTCATCGGAAGCTTGTCCACCCCGGGAATCGATGCGTTTGCGCATGAAAGCAGCAAGCGATTTCAGCATGTCAGTAAGCTCTTCGAGGTTCACGCTCTGCGCGGCTCCGACAATGTCAGTCACCTTGGCCTCGGTGGCGACGACATCGTCGTATCCTCTCTGTATCGCCTCGAAAGTGGCGCTCAGTTCCTCGGTGTCGCAGTCCATGAACGCCGCTTCAATTGTGGCGATATCGTGTTTATCGTCGCCGATTGGCTTGGCCAGTCCGTGGGCGACTTCGACATCGCGCATGGAAATCGGGCCGATCAACCGCGAGCGGATCAACGGCGATTGATTTAGCCGTGGAATGGTCGACGACGTGTCGGCTAGCGACGAAAGAATATTCATCCGTTCGGTGGGATCGTTGCCGTCGTCGGGATCGAGTTGTGGATGCAGCGTCTCCCAGTAGCGTTCGACCATCCCGCGGATTAGCCCCAGCGATTCGCAAAAGGTGGCGACACCTTCGCACTCGACCATTGCGCGCGCAAAGTGACAGGCCACTCGCAAGTCCTTCGTACGCGGCAACAGTTTGCGAGCGAGCCGACTTACCTCGCGCCATTCCGGCGGTTCGGCGGGAATGATGGTCTGACCGTATTGCTGCTCAGGCTTGCCACGGGTCGCTTCTTCAAGCGCCATGAAGTCGGCATCGAATTCAAGATTCGGCCCGCTTGGCTCTGATTCAGAGCAGGGCTGCAACAGTCCTTCAATGTCCAATTGCGACATGATTCGTCTCAATCGCTAAAAAGATTACAAACTTCCCAATTGCCGCCAAATCTCGCTTCTCACTCTCTTTCGGCACGTTTGGTCGGAACGAAGCAGGAGCGTGACGGTTATTCGGTATACTCCGGCCAAACGACAGTGCAACTACCAAGCGGCGCGTAGTGCCACCGGGCGGGATGAATTTCCTGCATCGCTTTACCCGCCCCGCCAGTAAAGTTAGGATAGCTCAGCGAGGACACGTTGGACGCCGTATTCTATTTTCGGCCCACAGTCGCCTATTGTTCATCCCCCGATGCGAGCGTGGCTAGTCTGCGATTGAGATTCGGTCAACAACACGGTACGCTGCAAAGAAACGATGCAAAACCTGCCTGTTCATTGGTACGAGGGACTTTTCCTGCGTCCGCACCACCTGCAGGCGAACGACCGTTATTGGAGCGAGTTGGCCAGCACGTCGGGTCGTTGGGACAACGCCTACAACTACGGGCTGTACGAGTTAGCTTTTAGCAAAGAGGCGCTGGCCAATCGTCATCTCGAAGTGCATTTGCTCAAGGCCCGAATGCAGGATGGCACGATTGTCGACCTGAATCACGGGCTCGATCGGGTTGCGCTTACGACCGAAAACATGATGCAGGCCGATCTCGGCGATGCCTTTGCTGGCGAATCGAGTGTGCGTGTTTATCTCGGCATCCCCAAGCTGAAGCTGGGACGCGAGAACTGCTCGACCGATGGGTCACACGGAGAAACGCGCTATTCGGAGTTTCGCGTTTCGGTCGCCGACGAGAGTCGTGGCGGACACGAGCAGGAGTTGCAATTCCGCGATCTAAACGCTCGTTTGCTGTTGTCGACGCAAGACTTGAGTGGGTTTGAGTTGTTGCCGATCGCCCAAATCAAAAGGGCCGCCGACGGGCAGGCGGCTCCGCAAATCGATCCCGATTACGTTCCGCCACTGTTGTCGACCAATTGCTGGTCGGGCCTCGGTATCGAAATAGTTCGCTCACTGTACGATTTGATCGGCCAGAAAAGCGAGCTTCTTAGCCAACAGATCGTGAGCCGCGGCATGGGTCGCGACAGCCAGGACCAGGGTGACCTCGACCGGATCTCGATGCTCGAGATGCTCAACGAAGCCTACGCGACACTGACCCTGATGACATTCGCGAATGCACTGCATCCGTTTGTCGTGTATTGCGAAATGTGCCGTTTGTTGGGCAAACTCTCGATATTCACTCCCGAGCGTCGCGTCGGTGAGATCCCGATCTACGACCACGACAATCTCTCACGCATATTTAAGGAAGTGAAAGAACGTATCGAGCGAATCCTACTAGGTCTACGCGACTACGAATTCGAGCAACGCTACTTCTTAGGTGTTGGTCTTGGCATGCAAGTGTCGCTTGAACCGCGGTGGTTCCACTCGAACTGGGAATGGTGCATTGGCATCAAAAAAGGCGATCTGAGCGCCGAGGAGTGCCGGCGTTTACTTTCGCAGGGTGTGCTAGACTGGAAACTCGGCAGCAGCCGGACGGTCGAGAACTACTTCTTGCGTCGAGCAGAAGGGGTCCAACTAAAGGCAGTCGATCGCCCGCTGCGAGCATTGCCCGCGACACAAGAGTGGATCTATTTTGAAGTCCAAAAGAATGATTCGCCCCCTTGGCGCGATGTTGTGGAGACCCAAACGCTCGCGATGCGACTCAAAGATTCGTTGATCGTCAATAAAGATCGCTTGCAGGGCGAGCGCGAGATCGAAGTGATGACACAAGGCAAGAAAATTCCTTTACAGTTTGCATTATTTGCAATTCCACAGCGTTAATGAGCCCAAAATTCGCACAATCTGTTGACCCTATTTTTCTTTATGTGCTTGCGCTGCTCGAGCGCATTGGCCGCGAAGAGCAACTTTCGGCCAAAGACGAACGTCTGCGGATACGTGTGCTGATCGATCAAGCGGAGGCGTCGCTTGGTAGCGGTGGCGAATGGGAATTTGCCAAGTACGCCATCATTTCATGGATTGATGAAATGCTCGTCGAGTCGTTGTGGTCGGGCCGCGATTGGTGGAGCAACAATGTGATGGAGATCGAGCTCTACAACACTCGACAGTGTAACGAGCAGTTTTTTGTCAAGGCACGCGAGGCGGCGAATCGCACTGGAAGAGACGCACTCGAGGTCTACTATGTCTGCGTTATTCTGGGATTTCGAGGCCTCTATCACGACGCTTCGACGAGCGAAGACGTTGCGAAAGCGCATGGATTGCCTGAAAAACTAACTGATTGGACTCGCCAAACCGCGATGTCGATTCGCTTAGGCCAGGGACGTCCGCCGCTGGCAGAACCGAAACGCGAAGTGCTCGGCGCACCGCCGCTGCGACCCCGGTCGATCGTGGTATGGCCTTGGCTGACTACGCTCTTGCTCGCGGCGGCGACGATAGTGGTGATTTACTACTGGGACTGGTAATCGCAAGCCGCTAGCTGCGTCCGACGCCAGGCGTACGACATACATCTAGAACCCCCGACCGGCGGGGATTAGCAAGCACGAGAGCGACAGAACATGGCAGACGAAGACGACCTGCAAGAAGGCGGCAGCAAAGGCAAGCGGCGCAAGAAGTCCGCCGCCGGCGAGAATGCGCCGCCGATGACGGGGGCCATGCGAAGCGCTGGATTGGCGTCGTGTTTGACTGCGATCATTTTGCCGCTGCTGGTGTTAATCACTTGGATCTACGTGAAATTCGTTGATCCCACGCTGATTCCGGCTGCTATGACGTGGCTCTGGTGGCACTGGTTGATTATCGGATTGCTGTTGGTTGTGATTCCGATTGTGGTGTTTCGCGCGGTCACGCTGTGGATCATGGGCGAAGGCCCGAAGTTCGTTGACATTGAATATTCCTGGCGGGCCGGTATCGATGCCATGTCAGAACAGGGGCTGTCGCTGCGATCGCTGCCGTTGTTCATCATCATTGGCGGCGGCAGTCGTACTATTCGTCGCAATACGATGGCAGCAGCGGGCACTGAGTTCCGTGTGAATGGCGTGCCCGACGTCGATGCTCCGTTGCACTGGTACGTGACTGACAGCTC
>JBGSWC010000201.1:0-7643 GCA_041752635.1 Pirellulales bacterium
CGCCAAATTTCCAAAAAAACGTCGGAAACGAGTGCTTCGGCATCGCTCGATTGCTTAAGCATGCGCAGCGCCAGGGCGAAAATCCGCGGCGCGTAGCGATCGTAAAGCTCGGCGAACGCCGCCGAATCCGACGCCCGAAGCGCACAAGCCAGCTCGCCATCGGTGGCATGCGATAAGGCGAGTTTATGCGCTTCTGTGGTCATTCCATCGATTGGCTGGCGGGTGCCGTTCAGGCTTTTCGGTCGCTGGCGGCAGGTGGTGCGTCGGGCGCTTCACCGCCATTTACCCGCCAAGCCAGGCAAAGTACTGCGTCGGTCACCCAACATTCACGCCCGCGAATCAAATGGCGACTCAAGAGAAAACGAAAGAGACTGACGTGGCCCTCATTGTCGACAGTGGTCACCAGCAGCGTGGCGATATTGGCTTGTTGTATCTCGCGCCCGACGGTGCAACCCGCGCGGTTTACGAGTGCCTCGTAGGGTGCCAGTGTCAGCATAGCCGCAAAATCTTCGAGCGGCCCGGTCACCGCTTGGTTGGCCGCCGAGGCAAAAGCAAAGACTTGCGCGGCCGCGCGCGGATCGTTGGCCGACTTCGCGAGCGCATCGAGTTGTATTTGCACCACGTCCGAAGCCGACAGTTCGGGGTGCGGCAATAGCTGCACGTGGTTGTCGTCTTCGTGACCGTTGACTTTTAGCGGCGACGCCTTGGCTTCCCTCTCGTCGCCAGCATTTTGACGTTCTCCGAGCGCGTATCCTCCCGCTGCACTCACAACAACGATGGCGACGAGCAACAAACCGCTCTTCCAGTTCGACTGATCTGTCTCGCCCCCACCCGGCGATTGACCTGACGATTTGTCTGGTGTCGATACGGCGTTGACGACTGTTGCACTCATGGACGCATAGTAGATCGCCCGCACAGCGTGGTCAACGAAGAGAGCCGTAGACTTGGCCGCCCAATATGAGGAAAATATCGAGAATTCAGCAAAGTTGAATCCAATCGCGACTGTCAACCGTATTCGGTAAGGAAGCAGTCAACTCGGTAGTTGATGGTACCTAGATCAACGAAAGGAAAAACATGGGTTCTCTAAGAATAGCGTCGTTGTCGACCGCCTGTGCGGCCACCCTCGTTTGGACGTGTGCGACGGCAAATGCGGCACAAATTCCATTCAACTTTGTCGGCATCGGCGGCATGGGATTGCTGCCCGAAAACGAAGTGGGGGCCAACACACCCGCGAATCCGCCGACGCCGTCGTCGGCTATCGGGGGCGAGGTGGGCACGGGATTAATCTATGACGACATACTGAACACGCTGTCGTTCGACTACGAATTTTCGGGGCTTTCGGGCGGGTTGTTCGATGCCGCCTCGGGCATGCACCTTCACTTAGCAAACTCGACAACCGATCCGCAAAACTCGACCGGCGGCATCGTGTTCAACTTAAACTCTGGAACTGACCCCAACGTTTCGCTATCGACTCCGCTGGTCGCAATCGGTTCACCATCGGGCCGCGTGACCGGTACGGCAACGCTTTCCGAATCCCAAGAACTCGATCTGTTTGGCGGACGATTCTATCTGAACATCCACAGTGGCAATTTTACCGGCGGCGAACTGAGGGCCAACTTGGTGGCTATTCCAGAGCCCGCAAGTCTCGCACTCGCCGGCCTGGCAATCGCCCTCATTGGCCTAAGACGTCGCCAGTCTTGCTGAACCCGCGGGCCCGCCGTGGCTTGGTGTCGCACTAAGCGACGATGAACACCAGCAGCGAGCGTGGCCCTTGTGCGCCAATCACGAGCGACTGCTCGATGTCGGCCGTCTTCGACGGACCAGCCACCCAGGCGGCGAATCCTTGGTGAGGGTAGAGCGCTCGCTCGGCGATTTGGTCATATCCTTCGTGCATATTGTGGACAATATCGTCGGCCGATATTACTAGCACGAGGTGTTCGCACAAGAAATAGATCGCGCGGGCATAGTCGTCGGATTGAGTGATCCAAATCGCACCGTTCTCGGCAACCGCTAAGTGACCAGGCAAGATCGCGACATCGAGTCCGGCGAGGCTGTGAGGATCGTGAAGCTGCGCGGCAGCGATATTGGTTTCGCCAATGCCATCGACGAAGCTGCTCCACGGGAGCGCGCTATCGTAACGTCCGCGAACAATTCTGTCGGCCTCGTCGGGCGAATGAACGACAACCGCTTCGCCCCCAATCGCCGCCAACATCGAGCTAAACTGCTCGAGCGGATTGTCGTAGCGAATGGCCGTCGCCAGGCGATCGGGCAAAGCCATATCGGCTGGCGCGTTCTTGCGTGCTGCGGCGAGAATTTTTGCTTTGGCATTTGTCGACGGGTTCATTTCTGCTTTCCGTTGTCGACATTTCGGTTGTCGTCGTTCGGTCGATCCGCAAGCCAACCACGGAAGCTTTGCTTGGGAGCGTCGGGAAGTTCTCGCTTTTGGGCCCAAGTGTTGGGCCACGAGTGCGTGATGAACCGCGGCAGCCAACGCAGGCTGAAACGAGCCATACGGCCCGTCAATGCAAACAGCCAAGGTCGACGCATGATGGTCGATGCCACCGACATCCCCCACCGCTTGGGCGCCGACACCAGCTTTTGCTCGGCGAGTTGTGACCGAAACGCCAGCAGTTGATGATGCAAGGGAATTTTCACCGGGCAGACATCGGTGCAACTTCCGCAAAGCGTACAGGCAAAAGGTAACGAGTGGTGCTGTTTGGGATCTTGCGCCGGCCCCAAGACCGAGCCAATCGGGCCAGCCACCGTGGCGTGGTAGCTGTGTCCGCCACTCCGGCGATAAACGGGGCACGTATTCAAACAAGCGCCACAGCGAATGCAATTGAGCGCGCGGTGAAACTCGGTCGATGCCATCAGGTTGGTGCGACCGTTGTCGACCAGAATAATATGCAACTCGCCATCGGGGCGAGGCCCTTGAAAGTGAGACGAATAACTCGTGATCGGTTGTCCCGTGGCGCTGCGAGCCAAGAGACGCAGGAACACGCTTAAATGCTCGGTCTTCGGAATCAGCTTCTCGATGCCCATCGAGGCGATGTGTAGCTTTGGCAGCGCCGTACCGAGATCGGCATTTCCTTCGTTCGTGCAAATCACAATGCCACCGGTCTCGGCGATACCAAAGTTGACACCGGTGAGCCCCGCCTCGGCAGCCAGCAATTTCTCTCGCAAATGATGGCGGGCCAGTTCGGTCAATTCGTCGGGAGAATCGAGCCCTGGCGGCGCGTCGAGGTATTCGTGAAACGTCTGTCCCACATCCTGCCGCTTGAGATGAATCGCCGGCAGCACGATGTGGCTCGGCGTTTCGCGGCGCAATTGCACAATGCGTTCGCCCAGGTCGGTGTCGATGACTTCGACGCCCCGCTCCGTTAAGAAGTCGTTGAGGTGACATTCCTCGGTCAACATTGATTTGCTCTTGACGAGTCGAGTCATCCCGCGTTCGGCGAGCAGTTCAGCGACGATTTCGTTATGCTCTTTCGCATCGACGGCCCAATGAACGACGACGCCACGCGACTCGGCTTCGCGGGTGAATTGTTCGAGGTAGTCGGTTAAGTGGGCCAAGGTGTGCCGCTTGATTTGCGACGCCGTTTCGCGGAGTTGCTCCCACTCGGGAATGACTTCGGTCGCCTTGTCGCGTTTGCTGCGTACGAACCACAGCGACGCATCGTGCCAGTGGGCCCGTTCGTAATTCGTGACAAATTTCTTGGCGGCGGTAGCGTGGTTCATTTGGCAGTCACCTCAAGTTGCGTTGTGCGAAATCGCGGTTGCCGGCCCGCCAGCACCTGAGCAACGTGCATCGTCGCCAACCGACACTGCTGCCGACGGGCGAGGCCGTCGAGGTGCATCAGACACGACATATCAGCCGATACCATCACCTCGGCACCAGCGGCGATGTGGTCGTCGAGGCGGTCGCAACCCATCATCACACTGACTGCTTCTTCAGCAACCGCAAACGTGCCGCCGAAGCCACAGCACTCGTCGGGTCGTGAAAGTTCTACGAAGTCGATTCCAGGTATATCAGCCAATAGGTTGTGTACCTTGTTGGGCGTCGTGCGACGCAGTTCGCTGGGGCTGCCGAGCCCCAACTCTCGCAGTCCGTGGCAACTTTGGTGGAGGCCAACCTTGTAGTTAAATGCGGCGGGCATCGGCGTTGCTTTGAGGACATCGACAAAAAACTCGCACAACTCGAACGTCCGCTCTCGCACGGCGTTGTCGCCGACGAGGTTGCCATAATGGTGACGGATCATCGCCGTACAGCTTCCACTGGGGCAGACAACATAGTCGCAATCGGCGAAAGCCGCCACGAATTGCTCGGCCAGCGGCTTGGCCGCCGAAACGCAACCCGTGTTGGCCATCGGTTGGCCACAACAGGTCGGAGCCGATGGAATGATCGGCGAAATCCCTTGGGCTTCGAGCAATTCCAGCGTCGCAATCGCGACATCGGGGTAGAATTGGTCGATATAGCAGGGAACAAAAAGGCCGACGCGCATGAATGTGCCGAATAATGGTGCTGTGTCCACAGTTGCGTCGGCAGCCATAAAGCAGCACAGGGCCTTTGCCCCTTGCGAATAGCTAGCGTCAGCTCACGCCACGATTATAGACACAAACGCGCGAACTTGTAGCGGCGCATCGACCACGGCACCTATTCGAGCTGCTCGCGAATGAACTTCGCCTTGGGCTGGCCCGAACCAGGAAGCGGCACGCCAACCATATAATCGCTCGCATATCGCAAGCGATCGCGGGGGCGTTCGGGCACCTTGAAGTTGTCCCCCTTCTGCAGAATCGTCCGCGTCAGCGGCATCTCGCCGAAGGCCCGAGTGCCAGCGCTTTCGGCGGGAAACCAAAAGCCCCGTCCTTCGGCGTCCTCGAGGTAGAACTCGGCAAAGCAGTGTTTGTTGACCCATACCACCCGTGCTGGCACATCACATGCCCGGCAGAGTGCGACGAACATGGCGCTGCGACCGTGGCAATCGGCATGGCCATCGCGCAAAGTCGCGGTGGCCGATTTGTCTTCGCTCCCTTCGACATACTTGATATTCTCTAGCACATAGTCATAGAGCGCTTCAATACGCGTCCAGTCGGCGACTTTCGTGTCGTCGTCGTCCGATTCGCCTGCTTGTTTCCACACTTCGCCCGCGATGCTGCGAATTCGTCCATCGCGAGCTTCGATATAAGGACTCGCCACGAGATACTTTCGCAAGTCGCGGTCGGGCTTGGCCGGAACAACGAGCGAAAGCTTGACATCGTCGCTCGGGGGTTGAATCGGCCGGCCCTTCACTTCAAACGTCACCACCGCCCGAGCGGTCGCGCCGGCCGGTAGGTTGGGAATCGTCACCAACATTTGACGCGCCCCGCCGCCCGCATCGCCATCAATAATGCGATAGTCGACCTTGCCGACTTCGCGGCTGAAGTCTTCTTCGAGAATCGTCACCTGCTGCTCGGTGCACTCAAGTGGCACAGCGATCATGACACGGATATTACGACACCCCCCGTTCGCGGCGGTGACCTCACAGCCCGCGCGAAATTTTGAAACCACGACCTCGCCATAGTCGAGTGGCCCTGTCGACTCAGCGACGTCGGCGATTTGTGCCACTGCGCTCGTCGAAACGAGCAGGATGGAGAGCAGGCTTGAGAGCAGGGCTGAGGAGAGCACTGTAAAATTGCGGATCATTGTGAGTTACCCAGCGGGGGAGTCGATTGTTCGTACTCCATTGTAACTCGCCACACTACCGAAGGCGGCCCCAAGCCCCCATTCATTTGATGTCGACAAAAAAACCCGCGCCACCACGTTCAGGATGGCGTGGCGGCGCGGGCGAGTGGGAGGTCGCTTTTTGTATCGATTATTCGGTTGGCGTTGGCATGAAAGTCGCAGGTGCCGAGGGCTGCATCGAGCCCCCCATGATTGAACCCGCGGGCAGATAACTGCCCGAACTGTTGCAATCGCAGTCACTGTTCCAGCCGCCACCATAGCTGGCACCGCCGGCACATGGATCGCAGCAAGGGTCACACGGATAGCAGGTTTCGCAAGGCACGCCATACATGGGTGCGGCGGCCTGTGGCACGAAAATCGGCGTCGGGGCCGGAGCCACCGTGCTGCCAATGACGCCGGGTGTCGCTGTCGATCCACAGAACGCACCGCGGCACAAGCGATCTCGCAGTCGTCGCATGCAACCACAACCGGTGGTGCTGGTCACCAGAATCACAACAGCCAACAAAACGATGATTTTCTTCATTGTTCTTACTCCTCTACAGTCGTCGCGGTGCGCTCGCGGTGAGGCTTGCGGAATGGCACTGTCGCGGGGGGGACTGCATGACGTGGGGGGACTGTCGCCCAACTACTAGTGAGGGGCGATAGTGGGTCGGCAGGCGCACCTCGATGTCGCACGTTGCCGAATCGCACAACACTACATCGCTCGTTGCAAAGTGCAAACGCGACGCGCTGAGATTTCGCAACATTTGACTGCCCGAAGCGTGCATGTTGCGCGGCATCGCTATAACCGGTACAAACGTAACCAATTCTCGGCAAAGTGGCGAAGCATGTGTAAATTAGCCGATTCAAGGGGGCGGATAACCGTCTCTGGCGGCCACCGTTGCACAGAATTTGGTCAG
Source organism: Pirellulales bacterium (assembly GCA_041752635.1). Taxonomy (GTDB): domain Bacteria; phylum Planctomycetota; class Planctomycetia; order Pirellulales; family Lacipirellulaceae; genus JBGSWC01. The sequence continues at coordinate 6,622 of JBGSWC010000201.1, forward strand.
CCGCGAGAGGACGCGAACGAACATGCCGCTATCACAGGCACCCAAGCGGCTGCGGCTGCTGTTAACTGCAATTGCAATAGTCGCTTGCGCCAGCTCGGCCGACGCTATTTGTATGCGGTCGGGCGACGAAATCGTTGTCGTCAACGTCCGCAACGCTTGTTGCTCGACCAACCCGGCTACCTTGATGGCCCGTACGCGAGTCACCCAATACATCGCCGACGATGCTGGCAATGTCCATTGGATTCCGTCAGACTTCGATTCGTTTCTCGGCAGTACCGATGCCAGCAAACGGACCGTCATCTGGGTCCACGGCAATCGCATCGAACCCTCCGATGCTTGTTATCGCGGGCTCCGGGTCTATCAATCGCTCACCCGGTGTGCGAGCGATGCCGACGGGCCGATTCGCTTCGTCATTTTCAGTTGGCCGGCCGAACAACAACCTGGGCCGCTACGCGACTTCCGTGAGAAAGCCCAGCGAACGCGACCTGTCGGCTGGCAACTTGCCTATTTGGTCAACCGGTTGCCGGCTGACCAGCCAATCTCGATGATCGGCTACAGCTATGGCGCTCGCATCATTGGTGGTGCTTTGCACCTGCTTGGCGGTGGTGACTTGGGTTGTGGACTCAAGGTCGACAACGCCGGTGAGGTGCCGCGGCCAGCGATGCCGGTGGTTTTCATTGCCGCAGCGACCCACGCCCATTGGTTCGGTCCGAATCAATTTCACAGCAACGCAATGCAACGCACCGGCAAGCTGTTGTTAACGACCAACCAAGACGATCCGGCGATGAAGTTCTATCGTCTGGTCGACACCAATAGCAGCGCCCTCGCAATGGGTCTCTGCGGCCCGACATGCCTTAACGCCGACGAGGCCGCCCGCGTTCGCTTAGTCAACGTCACCTGTGCAGTCGGCAGCACTCACGACCTGTACCGCTACATGGCAGTCGGCTCGTTCATGAGCGAGGCCTGGGATACACTGGTGCCCTAGTTCGTAGTAACCCGATTCATCGGGTGAATGCCGTCAC